>DASRJB010000617.1:0-14451 GCA_035649715.1 Pirellulaceae bacterium | reverse complement strand
CCAGGTCGCTGTCGCGGCGGTCGGCGCAGATCATCAGCCCGAGGCGGCCATAGGGCGTGTCGAAGTGCGGCGTCTGGTCGCCCGGCGTGTTGCGGACCAGTTCGTGCTCCAGCTTGTGCTTGCGATAGCGCCCGGCGAGCTTGCCCTCCGCGTCGATCAGCACGGCCGTGTTGAAGCGCTGCTCGCCGTCGGCCTCCAGCATGCCAGCCACGAGCCAGATGTCGAGCCGGTCGGCCAGCTGCGCGAGTTTTTGGAAATAGGCCCCGTCCGGAATCGGCTCGCCGAGGGCCCGGTACGTTTCGAGCGGGATCGACTTGTCCTTGATGGCATAGCCGTCGAGGAAGCACTCGGTCGTGCAGACGATTTTTGCGCCTCCCTTGGCCGCCTGCTCGATCAGCGCCGCCGCGCGATCGTAGTTGGCCTGCTTGTCGGTCCGCAGCCATTTCAGCACGATGCCCGCCAGCCGCACTTGCTCGCTCGGCGTTTGGCCTTGCACCGGCGACACCCAGATCAAGCACACAACGAGAAGCAAGAGAGCGCGAAGCATGTTCTGGATCCTACGCTTGCAGCACGGCCGCGGGAGCAAAGCCTTCACCGAGGATCGGCTCGACCGGCCAGCCGAGCCACTTCGCGAGCAGCGCGGCATAGACGCAGCGGAAGTCGGTGTGGAACTTGATGTCGCCGTCGGCCAGGTCGTCCAGCTTGGGATGCTGACCGATCAGGCCCGGCTTGACCTTGCTGCCGACCAGGAAAACCGGGGCCGCCGCGCCGTGATCCGTGCCGCGGCTGGCGTTCTCTTCCACGCGGCGGCCGAATTCGCTGAAGGCCAGCGTCACGACGCGGTCCAGGTGTCCGTGGTTTTGCAAGTCTTCGGCAAATGCCGCCAGCCCGCCGGCCAGCTGGTCGAGCAGGCCCGCATGGGCATTGGCCTGGTCGGAGTGCGTGTCGAACCCGTCGAGCGCGACGTAATAGACGCGCGTGGAAAGCCCGGCGTCGATCAGCTGAGCCACCTGCTTCAGCTTGCCCGCCAGCTCCGTTTCGGGATAGGCCACGGGCGTTTTGTAGCCTTGGTTCGCAGCCGTGATCCGCCGGCTGATTTCCAGGGCCGCGGTCGTTCGCGTCTGCACGAACTTGAGCAGCTCGCTGGCTTGCCGCCGCGGTGCGCTAGCAGCGGCCTGGATTGCGCTGGCCCGCTGGGCGTCGCCATCCACCCGGAGCTGGAACTGATCGAGCGAGCGGATCGACGGCGAGGGCACGTCGCGGGCCGCCAGCGCCAGCGGCTGTGACTCGGCGCCAAGGTGCATGCCCGGCGGATCGGCGCTGCCGCGACCGGCGGCGCGCTGGGCGTCGAACGAGCGGCCCAGCCAGCCCGCGGCGCGGTCCTGCGGCTGCGTATGGGCGGTGTGCCAGATGTCCATCGACTCGAAGTGCGAGCGGTTGGGGTTGGGATAGCCCACGCCCTGCACGACCGCGAGCCAGCGCTTCTCGAGCAGCGTTTCCGCCCCCTTCATCCGCGGGTGCAGCCCCAGGTCGCGCTCTAGCTTGATCACGTTGTCGGCGCCCAAGGCCAGGCTGGGCCGCTTCTTGCGATAGATTTCGTCGCCATACGGAATGACGGTGTTCAGCCCGTCGTTGCCGCCGCTGAGCTGCACGACGACCAGAATCCGATCGCCCGCCGGGCGATCGGCGCCAAGTGCCGCCGATTCGAGCAAGAACCCCGGGGCGCGCGGCGCCAGCGAAACCAGCCCCGCTGAGGCCGCTGCCGAAATCGACGCGAGAAACTTGCGGCGCGATGCGTTTTGCACGGCGGCCTCCCTATGACAGTTGAAACTCCGGCAGTGCACCGAGCACGCTCACGGCCTGCCGCAGCGCCCCCGGCATGCCCCCGGCCTGCTCGAGCTGGGCGATCAGCCCGGCGCGCACTTCCGCGGGCGGCGGCACGGCCAAGAGCAGCTCGGCAAGTTGATCAATCTGCTCGCCGCTCGCTGGCCCGGCGGCGCTTCGCGGCGGAATGTTGTCCGCCAGGGCCCGCACCAGGTTCGCCCGGCCCAGCAGCGCCGAGGAATCGATCCAGTTCTTGCCGCCGGGCCAGCCCTTGACGTTCGGCGGAAAGAACACGAGCTGCCCCAGCTCCCGCAGCCGCTCGGCTAGCTGGATCATGTTCGTGTTGATTTCCAGCGCCCGCAGCAGGCCCACGCCCAGCTCGACCGGCCCGCGGACCTTCTGGCCGATGGCCCGCTCGGAATAGAACAGCCGGCTGGTGAAGATCGTTTCCAGGACCGGAGCGATGGCCAGGTCGCTCTCGCGAAACTGCTGGGCCAGGGGCGCGATCCATTCGGCGGGCAGGTCCTCGTCGGTGACGAAATACCGCACGAGCTTGCCGCAGAGGAACTCGGCGCACGCCGGCTGCTCGAGGATCACCCGCAGGCCGTCGTCGCCATCGAATGGGCCGCTCTGGCCCAAGAGCGACTTCGTCCCGTAATCGTGCTGATAGGTGTTGAACGTGAACTTGCCGTGGAGGATTTCCCAGCCGGTGAAGCAGCGGGCCAGCTCGCGGATGTCGCGTTCGCTGTAGCGGCCGATGCCCAGGCAGAAGAGCTCCATCACTTCGCGGGCGAAATTCTCGTTGGGATGGTTCTTGCGGTTGGTCGCGGAGTCGAGATAGAGCAGCATCGCCGGGTCGCGGGCGATCCCGCGGACCAGTGGGCGAAAATTGCCCAGGGCGTGGCGGCGGAACAGTTCGTTCTGATCGTAAAGCAGACGCGCGTCGCGCACCTTGGCGGCGCTGGTGGCGAAGTGCCCGTGCCAGAACAGGGTCATCTTCTCCACGAGCGGCGCGGGCGTGTGCCGCAGGCGGTGCAGCCACCAGCCAGCGAGACTTTGCGGATTGCCGGCGGCGAGGGCGACCTCGGCGAATTTCCGCATTTCTTCGTCGAAGGCGCTGCTTCGCTCGCCTGCCGTAAGCAGTCGCTTGACCGTCGCCGTCAGGCCAGCGGCGACCGCCTCGTCCAGCTCGCGCCGCGAGGCGCAAAAGCCCGCGCGGCGAAACAGGTGGGCCGCCATCCGCCGGTCAAAGGCCGGGGCCGCCTCCAGCGGCAGCCAGGCGGTTTGCGGCGTCAGCTCGGCCAGGTTGCGTGGCATACGAGCGGCCTCAGGGTTGGCTCGCCAGCAGAACTTCCAGCGTCAGTTCCAGGCCGGCTTCCTTGACGGCTAGCTGCAGCGACGACCGCTGCAGATTCTTCAGCAGTGCCAGCACGCGATCGATCTCCTGCTCGGCCGCGGCGCGGTCGTGCCCCTTCTCCAGCATGTTCTGGGCGATCAGCGGGCCGCGATTGTCGGCCAGGGCCGCCTGGCCCACCGCGGCGTCGAGCACCAGGCTGCTGTTCACGCCGGCCGATGCCGGCGCTTCGCGCTGGACTTGCTCCGCCAGCTCCACCGCCAGCGCCCGGCTGCTGGAGAGGATGAACAGATCGCCGACAAACGCCGCCGCCGGCGAGGCGTTGTAGTGCAGCGGCGCTTCCTTCCGCTTGGCCGCGTCCCTGGGCGGCAGGTATTCGCCCGACACGATCAAGGCCGAGCCGACTTTCTCGCTATTCAGGTCCAGCGGGTCGATCCCGTTCATCCCGCCGGTCACATTCAGGAAGCCGACCACGCTCTGAAACGTGATCTTGAAGATCTTGGCCGTCTCCTCCGGCGATTTCATCCGCACCACGATCGCCCCCGCCGGCAGCTTGATTGCCGGCGTGATGCCGTCCGGGGGGAACTCTTGCCGCGTCACCACCAGCCGCATCCCCGGATGCAGATTTCCCAGAATGTCCTCGCGGAAGTTGCGGCCGGCGAAGAGCGTGGTCAAGTTGCTTTCGGCCTCCGCGAATTTGGCGTTGATGCCGTCGTCGAACAAGTCGGGCGCGTGCCGCCAGAGCGAGGCGAAATCGCGATAGGTGGCCGCCGACAGCAGCGTTCGCTGCGGCCTTAAGAGCGGTGGAGCGACGCCGCGGGCCTCGCCGCCCAGGTAGAACTCGCGCTTCTTCGCGGTCTCGTTCGGCTTGCATGGCAGCGCCACCTTCAGTTTGACGCCCGCCGGATTCAGATCCAGTGCCGCCGTGACATAGGGCGCATCGGGAATCGACCCGATGATTCCGCCGGCCAGCAGCTCGACAGGCGGATTGTCGCTTTTCTTGTCAATCGCCTGCCGGAAACCGGGAATGAGCTTCAGCAGCCGCAGGTCGGCGTACAGCCAGGCCGCGGGCTGCCCGGTGCGGGCCTTGAGCACCGACTGGAACTGCTCGTCGCCGGCGAGCGGCTCGCTGTGGCCCTGGTGGTTGTCGATCACCTGCCAGACCAGGGCCCGTTTGTTGGAGGCGACGAGCCAGTTGCCGACGGCAGCGAAGCCCGCGTCGCCGATTTCGTGAACCTTGACGCCGCGATGCTCGTTCTCCTTGATGGAGGCGGCGCTAGCCCGCGACAGTTCCAGAATCGCGTCGCGCCCCTTGGCCGCCTGGGCCTCCGAGCTGGCCGCGGCCAAGGCGACGACCCCCCGCGTGGTCAGATCGACGCCGAAAAACAGTCCGCCCGCGCCGATTTCGGCGGCGGCCTTCCGCCAGGGCTGGCCGAGCGCGCCCTCTGCCTTCTGGATGGCCGCCTGCAGCTGCTCGTACTGCGGAGTTTGCTGCGCCGCCTTGTACTCGGGCTGCTGCTGCAACTGCCTGGCCAGCGGATGATCGAACACGACGTCGAGCACCTTTGCCGGCTGCGGAACCTCGACGTAGGCCACCACAGAGGCGGGCAGCAACTCGCCAGCGGACTTCTCCGCCGCCCGAGCCTTTCCCACGGTCCAGATCAGAACCAGCAGCAGACAGCCCAGGCACTCCAAACGGCGATTCATGAGGGCTCTCCGCAGAAGGTCGTGTGCTGCCATCCGACCGGACATAGTTGACCTCACACTCCGCGTGAGGCAAACATCTCGCGGAGCGAGATGACTACTATGTTGACGTACCCAACATAGCCCCCAGCGGTTTCAATTGCACGGTTCACCCGGCGGCAGGCTCTCCAAACAGCGGAATCCGGCCATCGACGCCGACGCCCCAGGCCGCCGCGCCGCGGGGCAGCGCACCGATGTCGGGCGGGCCCTGGTCTTGCTCGCGCAGCGGATCGGGCCACTGGGCCGGAACGGCGACTCCTGTGTCGATCGCCGGGCTGCCGTCGGCCAGCCGCAGATCGCAGGCTTGAGCGCGGTCCGCCTTCAGCCGGACGAGCCGCGGATCGACGGCCCGGTCGTCGGCCGTCCAGCCCCCGGTCTGAATCTCGCGGCTCTTGGCAAACAGCGGCGAGGCCCGGAACTTTGCGAAGGGATCGGCCTTGAGCTCCGGGCCGCCCTCCAGGCCCCAGAGGATGTTGCCCGCTTCGCGGACGCGGCCGGCCTCTTGAATGCCGGCGAAGCCGACTCCCGGCAGCTTGCCGGACTGCACGAAGATGTTGTTGAAGACGTCGCGCTCCGAATGCCGCAGGCCCTGCGCGCCCAGGCCGAAGAGGAAGTAGTCGCGAAAGACGGGCGTGTCGCGGAGCAGCGTGTTGTGATAGACGTGCATCACGGGCCAGGTCGGCCCGCCGTGGTCGCCGACCAGGTGTCCCTCTTCGTGCAGGAACGCGCCGCTCGGATCCGGCGCGGGCGGCGGACCTTTGTACGTGCCGCCCCGCATGTCAAAGACGTTGCGGCACACGAACACGCCCTTGCTGGCGTCGTGGTCGAGCGGCGATTCGTCCTTCTCGATCTCGTGCTGCGTCAGCGGGATCAGGCAGGGCCCGATCCGGTTCTGCGAGATGAACAGCGTGTGCGCGCGGAGCTTGGGCCCGCACTCCAGGCCGTCGTCGTTGAAGTTCTCGACGAGGTTGTGGTGGAACGACAGGTTCGTCGCGAATCGCAGGAACGCAAAGTCGTGGTCGTCGGTGAATTCGCACCAGGCCAGCTCGATGTTCTCGTTCGCCGGCTGATTGTTCTGCAGGACGACCTGGTACGACGCAGTGCCGCGGTATTTCATGTGGGCCCGCGACGTCCAGGGCGCAGCCAGCCCGCGAAACGCCGAGTGGGTCACGCGGACGTTCTTGGCCGCGTTGATGAGCAGCGCGGGAAAGCCGCCGATCGCCGTGACATGATCGAGTTCGACATTCTGCGAACCGTAAACGTGAATCAGCGGGCTGCCGGTAGCCCCGCGGAGCACGAGGTCGCGAAGGCGCACGTGTTGAATGCCGCTGGCGCGGAGCACGTCGCCGCCAAAGCCGACCGCGATGATGAGCGGCAGCTTCCGCGGATCGGTTTCGCCGCGATAGGCCCGCTGGCCCAATCCTGCCAGCTCGTGACGGGCCAGGCGGATGTGAATGCGGCCCGTCCGGCGATTGAACCAGAGGCCCGGCCCGCAGTAGATGCCGGTGTCGCGCATCTCGCCTTTGCCGCCGATCCACAGCTCGTTCTTCGACCGCAGATCGACCGCCAGGCGATAGCCGTGCAGGGGCACCAGCGAATCGCCAAAGTTCCCCAGGGCCAGCGGCCGCTCCTCCTCGATCCCCCACATCGGCTCCCAGGCCGCAGGCAGGAACTGGTGCGGCACTTGCCGGTCGTCGGCGTCGAAGTACGTCCTGGTCGAGACGTATTCGCCCTCCACGCCTCCCTCCAGCGGCTGCCAGCTCGTCGCGGGATTCTCAAAAAACTCGCGGCGGCCGCCGTCCAGGATGGCGAGCTCGCCCGGATAGCCGGCGATCGTGATCGGCGCGGCCTCAGTGCCGGAATTCCGCAGCTGGGCGCGCTCGTAATAGATGCCGCCCCGCAGGTACAGCGTATCGCCCGGCTGCAGTTGCCGCGTGGCATGCGCGAGCGTCTTCCACGGCGCTTGTTCGCTGCCCGCCGCCGCATCATCGCCGCGGGCCGCATCGACGAATACTTTCTTCCCCGGCGCCAGCTCGCGCTTGGCCGCGACCGGCAGCGGCCGCATCGGCGGATGCGAGCCGCTTTGCGTCGTCTGGGCAGCGGCAGTGGCCGCCAGGCAAATGCCGGCAGCGGCCAGCAGCAGACATTGGAAGCAGAGTTTCATTGCAGAGTCTCCAATACCAGATCCCTCGGATTGTCACGTGGCTTGTTGTCCAACGTCAACTCGGCCGGTTGCTGGACGCGCCTTGTTGGGCTAGGTTCTGAGCGCACGCCGACAACCTCTACTTTGTAGGTCCCGCCGGCCGGGCGGGACTGGTCGCTGCGCTTCCCGCAGGCCCCTTCCGGCAGAAGGGGCCTACTTGAAGAGGATTGCCATGCCTCGAAGCGTAATCACGCGGCCGGTCCTCGTCATCCTGCTCGGAGTCGCGGGCGCTGCGCCGGCGGAAGATGCGATCGACTTCCGGCCGGTCGCCGGCTTTCTCCAGCTGCCGGAAGGAATGAAGCTAGGGCCGTGCAGCGGGGTGGACATCGACAGCCGCGGCAACGTCTACGTCATTCAGCGGCAGGTTCCGCCCATCCTGTGCTTCGATGCCTCCGGCAAGCTGCTGCGCTCCTGGGGGACGCCGCTGATCGGCCGCGACACGGATATGCAGGGCGCTCACGGCATCCGCATCGACAAGGAAGAATTCGTCTGGATCACGGATCGCGCCCGGCATCTGGTCCGCAAGTTCGACCCCGCGGGCCACCTGCTGCTCACGCTCGGCACCGAGGGAAGTCCCGGCACCGGAACGAATCAATTCAACCGGCCGGCGGACGTGGCCTTCGGACCGTCGGGAGAGATTTATGTCGCCGACGGCTACGGCAACAGCCGCGTGATGAAGTTCGACGCCCGCGGCAAATTCCTCAAGACCTGGGGCGACAAGGGATCGGCGGCGGGCCAGTTCGATCTGCCGCATACCATCGCGGTCGGTCCGGATGGGCGGGTCTATGTGGGCGACCGTTACAACTCGCGCATTCAGATTTTCGATGGCGAAGGCAACTGGAAGGAGACCTGGAGCGGGTTTGTGCCGTGCGGGATTGCATTCGACCGCTCGGGCCACTTGTTCGTCGCCGACGGAGTGAGCAAGGTGCTGTTGATCGACGGACGCGGCCGGATCGTGAAGTCCTGGGGAACCGAGGCGGAAGTACTCGGACTGAAACCGGGGCAAAGAACCGTCCCGCCGATTGCCAACCCCGGAGGTTGGCGATTTGTGCCGCACCTGCTGGCGGCTGACGGCCAGGGCAACCTGTACCTGGCCGATGTCCCCAACCAGATGTTGCACAAGCTGGAGCGGATTGCGAGCAAATAGGGCCCCCTGGAGGCAAAACGATGCGAGGCATTTCCCGCCGTGAGGCTCTGGCGATTTCCGGCGCGGCAGCCGTCGGGTTGGGGCTCGCCGACTGCACTGCCGCTCAGGAGCCGCGTCCCGCGGAAGAGCTGGGACGCAAGCGGATCGACGAGTACGACGCCAAGAACACCAAAGTGGGCCACATCGTCGCGGCCACCATCCGCGACGACGACATCAAGTTCCTTCAGCAAATCGGCCTTCGCTCGATCCTGGTCAACTTCAGGCCCGGCGAATCGTCGCTCGAAGAGATGCGGCAGGTGCAAGAGCGCTTCGCCCGGCATCAGATCCAGATTTTCGGCGGCCTCAACTACACGTACCGCTCGCTCAAAATTCAGCTGGGCCAGCCGGGCCGCGACGAGGATATCAAGCAGTACCAGGCATTCCTGCGCAATCTCGGCAAGCTCGGCATCGGCGTCGCCACGTACGACTTCCACCCGGCGAACACCTACACCACGGCGACCGTGACCAGCCGCGGCTACACGTCGCGCGAGTTCAGCGTGGACGACTTCCGCGCGAAGGTCGAAAAGCAGCGGTTCGAGCGCGAATACCCGGCCGACGAAATCTGGGCCAATTACTCGTATTTCATGAAGGCGGTGTTGCCCGTGGCCGAGGAAGCCGGCGTCACGCTGGCCCTGCATCCCGACGATCCGCCGCTGGCGAAGATGAACGGCGTGGCCAAGCTGTTCACACACGTTGGCGGCTACCACCGGGCCGAGGAGATCGCGGCGGGCAGCCGTCACTGGGGATTGACCTTCTGCGTCGGCACCTGGTCGGAAGGAGGAGACCGCATGGGCAAAGACGTTTTCGGGATGATTCGCGACTTCGGCCGCCGCGGCAAAATCCACGTGGTCCACTTCCGTAATGTCAGCTCGCCGCTGCCGCGATTTCACGAGACCTTCCCCGACGATGGCTACCTCGACATGTACCAGGTCATGAAGACGCTGCGCGAAGTCGGCTTCACCGGCTGCGCGGTGCCCGACCACATCCCCAGGCTGGCCGGCGACGATCCGCTGCAGCGCGCGGGCCTGGCCTATTGCATCGCCTCGATGCGTGGCATGCTGCGCCGCGCCAACGAGGAAGCTGGATGAGCGATGCCGGCTCACGACTGGGGCGGCGACCCGCCATGGCGACCGGGCGAGCAGTCGCTATGATGGCGGACAGAGGAGAATGATATGGAATTGCTGGTCGCACACCACGAGGGTTATGTCCTGGCCAAGGTCAATGGGCCGCTGGACGACACCGCCCGCGGGCCCTTTCGCGAAAAGCTGCACCCGCTGTTCGCCAAAAAGAACACCTGGCTGATCGTCGATTTGTCCGCAGCGCAGCGGATCAATTCGTCGGGCATCGGCAATCTCGTGGCCCTGACGGCCGACGCCAACACCAACGGCAGCCGCGTGACGTTCGTCTCGTTGACTCCGTTCGTGTTGTCGGTGATGCAGGTGACGAAGCTCGACACGTTCTTCGACATCGCGGCGAGCCTGGAGGAAGCGGTGGCCCGCCCGATCCGCCCGGCCCCGGCCGATTGAGGCCGCCCATGGCTGCTTCGGCTGAACTGCTCGCGCAACACGCCGCGCTGACGCAGAGCGTCGGCATCGCCGACCTGACCGGCCGCACGCTGCTTGAAATTCGCGGCGCGGACCGCGTGAACTTTCTGCACGCGTTCTGCACGAACAACGTCAAGGCGCTCCAAACCGGCCAGAGCTGCGAGGCATTCGTCACCAGCCCGCAGGGCAAGACGCTGGGGCACGTGCTGGTGCTCTGCGAAGCCGACCGGCTGCTCTTGGACACTTCTCCCGGCCAGGCCAAACCGCTGATCGACCATTTCGACCGCTATGTCATCTCGGAGGACGTACAGTTCGTCGATCGCACGGCCGAGACGGGCGTGCTGCTGGTGGCCGGAGCGCGGGCGGCGGAATTGCTGCCGATCGCCGGCCAGCAGCGTGCGGCCCGCGTACCCTACGTGAGTAACGGCTGGTTCTTCTGGGTTGCTGCGGCGGACGTGCAGGCAATGATCGGCAAGCTCGAACAAGCTGGCGCTCTGCTCTGCGGCCCAGAGGCGGTCGAGGCTGCGCGGATCGAAGCCGGCTTCCCGCTCTTCGCGCGCGACTTCACCGAGGACAACCTTCCGCAGGAAGTCGGCCGCGATGCGGAAGCGATCAGCTTTACCAAGGGCTGCTATCTCGGCCAGGAAACGGTGGCCCGCATCGACGCGCTGGGGCATGTGAATAAGAAGCTCGTTGGAATTAAATTCGCTGGCGATGGCGTGCCGGAAATCGGAACTCCGCTACTGGCTGGCGACAAGCAGGTCGGCAGCGTCACGTCGTCCGCCTGGTCGCCGCGATTGTCGGCGCCGCTAGCACTGGCCTATATCCGCACGCCCCACGCCCGCGCGGGCAGCCAGCTGGCTTCGCCGCTGGGGCCAGCTGAGGTCGTGGCGTTGCCGCTAGCGTAATGCCGCCCGAAAACTCTGCGCACCTTCGCGGCTTTCCTCAACCGGAAACGCCGGCGCAACCGAAATATTCGATACAGCCTTGCAGCCGCCTCGTGCGCGATTCTGCTCGTACTCCCGAACTGCACTTGCTCATGAGCATTCATCGCCCGCTGATTCTGAGCTTGCTGGCGCTTCTGGCGCTAACCGCTGGAGGCCGCAGCTCCGACTTCAGCGACCGACTCTCCGCCTGGCAGGGCGGAGCGAGTGCTGCGCCGACGCCCGCCGCTCCGCCAATTTCGGCAGCGCCGCGGATGGAAGCCGCTCCTGCACCAGCGGCTCCAGCTCCCCGGCCGAGCAACGCCCCGAGGGCGTATGCGCCTGAGCCGAGCGGCCACCTCTCGGGCCCAACGACCTGTGGCCAGGGGCCCAGCTTCATCGGGCCGACCTGCGACGGCGTCGCCGGATGCTGCGGGCCGGCCGGGTGCGGCGGACAGGGCGGCCATTTTCACGGCGGTTTTTGCCACGGCGGCAGCGATTGCTGCGACTACAGCGCCTGGTGTTGCCATCCGCTCGTCTGGGCGCGGTTCGACGTGCTCCTGTGGTGGCGGCAGGGCCGCGACTATCCGCCGCTGGTCACCACCGATCCGGTCAACGAGCCTTCGACGACGGCCGGCATCCTGCCCGACGCCACGATCCTCTTTGGCGGCGACCGCGTGGCCAGCAACATGGCTGTCGGCGGCCGCTTCGACATCGGCACCTGGACCGATCCCCGGCAGTGCTGGGGCATCGGCTGGCGGTTCTTTGGCATTGGCCAGGACTCGACCGACTTCAGCATCAACTCGCTGCAAAACCCGGTGCTGGCGATTCCCTTCACCGACGCCAACAGCGACACCAACGACGCCCTGCTCATCGCCTATCCCGGCCTGCGGACGGGCTCGATCGGCGTCCGCGGCTCGTCGGAGGTGCTGGGCAACGACGTCTACGGCCGTTTCCTGCTCTGCCGCGACTGCGACAGCCGGCTCGACTTCATCACCGGCTGGAATTACACGCGCGTCAACGACAGCGTGACGATCCGCAGCAGCGCCACCGTGACTGAGATCGGCGGCAACATCCCCGTCGGCACCGTGACCGACATCCGCGACGACTTCCGGGCCCACAACGAATTCAACGGCGGAATTCTGGGCCTCTTGTGGGAGCGAAATTGCGGCTGCTGGAGCACGCAGCTGATGGGCCGGATGTCGCTGGGCAGCAATTTTGAGGAAACGAGCATCCGCGGCTCCACGCAAATCGCCAGCCCGGGCTTGCCCGCCCAAACCGACGATCAGGGCTTGTTCGCCGCCGATACGAACAGCGGCGTTTTCTCGCGGAGCGAATTCACCGCGATCACCGAAATCGGCCTGCGGCTGGCCTATCGCTGCAACAACTGCACGCAGCTCACCGTCGGCTACACGTTCATGTACTGGAACGACATCGCCACGGCGTCCGACGCGATCGACACGTTCATCGGATCGGAGGCCCAGCGGCCGCGGTTCGCGTTCGAGCACAGCGACTTCTGGGTCCAAGGCATCAGCCTCGGCTTCAGCCGCGAGTTCTAGCCACTCGCATCCTCTCCCGAGAGAGGACCGGACACGAAGCACGACAGGACTCGATCAAGCAAGGTCTGGCGGAAGGGTGCCGCTTCGCCTTTCGCCGTGGGTAGTTTTGTCCTTTGTGTTTCACGTCGATAGCCAGCCGCGGATAGAATGCCCCCATGCGCTTTCGCCTCCGCACGCTGCTGATCCTGCTGGCCGTCCTGCCGCCGCTGTTGGCCGTGGGCTGGTGGAAGTATTCGGCGTGGAAGGCGGAGCAGGAACGGCGGGCGGCGCTGTCGCGAACGAAGCTGTTGGCACCCCTCATCATCGACATCATTGACGTAGTCTGGGTGGACGACCTGGCGGACCCGCGGAAGTAGCGTCCGGCCGAGCAGATCCAATTAATCGAACATTGTCCGCAACCTCCTTACGTCCCACTTCACACAGTAGCGAAGACATGACTCGCCAAATCGCGAGCCGCTTCCTCTTGGCGTCTGTTCAGGGGGTCCTGGCTGCCGTCGTCTTCTGTGGCCCGCTTGGCGCGGCTGACGAGCCGGAGAAAGACAAAGCGGTGCAGGAGGCGCAGCGGGAGCAGGGGCTCAAGAATATGCAGCGTTCAGCCGCGCAGTATTCCCTTTCATCGGCCGACACGCCGGAGCGGGCCTTCAAGTTCCACGAGACCGCCGCCTTGCGGTTCAACAACCCCATCACCCTCACGAAGGACGGTGCCCTCTACGTGTGGACGAATCACGGCCGCCCGCAAGCCGTCGTGAAGTTCTTCACCTTCGACAACAAAACCTATACGCATGCGTGGCTGTCGCTGTCCGAAGACAACTTCGTGGCCGAGCGTGACGGCCAGGTGATTTGGAGCCCGACCGAACCGGGGATCAAGTGGCGTGAGATTCAGGGCGCCCCCAAGCCCGCGGAAACGGCGGTGGAGCGCCTGCGGCAGATGAAGACTCTCTCGGCCAAGTTCAGCGCGACGTATACGGCGACGCATTTGCGCGCGAAGCCGTTCGAGTTGAGGCTGCTGACTCAGCCGCTCCTCCGCTACGAAACGGACGACGACTACCGCGCGGACGGGGCGCTGTTCGGGTACGTTCAAAGCACGTCGCCGGTCGGGTTACTTCTGTTAGAGTCCCGTCCGACCCCAGACGGCTACCGCTGGCACTACGCATACGCCAGCCTGGTCACCGGGCCGTTGACCGCCCGGTACGGAGACCAGGAAGTCTTTTCCCTTCAGCGGGAGCGGGACTATGCCGGAGGCCCGAAGAAGCCTTTTCGCATGTTCCAGTCGCTGCCGGTTCCGAAAGAGTGACTGCGACTCGGAGGGAAAGGGAGGGGACCGGCGGGCCTCTATCCCTGCCGGTTGATCGTCAGCGAATACAAGATCACGACGGCGCCGGCGGAGAGCAGGCTCCACGGGGCCCACTCGGGCGGCTCGATCTCTTTCTTCATGGTGAGCGGCGCGGGTGTGGTGCCGCCAAACAGAGTTGCTGGGGCCGGCGGGGCGGCGGTGGGGTCGAGCGCGGAGACCGGCTTCTCGGCGGCCATCACGAACTTATCGACCACGAGGCATTCCGCGCCGAGAATGCACAGGTAGATGCCAATCGCCAGAAAGAACGCTCGCCACATGCGGTGCCAGCCCTTCGACTTCGTGGGGCAGTCCGTTGCAGGCCGCAGCAGGTGCAGAGAATCACCCGCCGGCGAGTCCGTTCTCTTCTCACATCGGCGGCCGCTTGTCGTCAGCCGCAGTTGCTTTCCCGACTGCGGCAGAGGCGTCACTTGCGCTGCAATCGTCACCAGCCGAGTCATTGCTGGCCACCACGTGCACTGTTACAATTCCTCACCCGTCTGGAAGTCCCCGCAGCTCAGAAGTCCCCGTAGCTCAATTGGATAGAGCGTCGGCCTCCGAAGCCGAAGGTTACAGGTTCGAGCCCTGTCGGGGATATTCTCGGTAAGTCACAGCCGAATCTAGAGTTACGATACCTGCCCGCGTGTGGCAGTGCGGCGTTTTCCCCAAACCCAAAACGGTAAACTACCGTTTTGGGCTTCAACCACGGGAGAAGCCCACATGCCAAAGCTTATCAATCGCACGCCCAAGTATCGGCACCACTAGGCCACGGGCCAGGCGGTCGT
>DASRJB010000616.1:0-4826 GCA_035649715.1 Pirellulaceae bacterium | reverse complement strand
CGCGGGTGAACGAGACGCTGAGCACGCCCTAACGTAGACGACGCAGCTTGCGTCGTCGGCCGACGCTGGCAGCGTCGGCTACGGTCCCGCCGCTCGCAGGCCGCCGAGGAGCCCGCCGAGGTTGCCGTGGATTTCGGAGGTGGCCCGCACGACAAGGCACTGCAGAGGCTGGTAATAGACGATCGCGCCGGGGCCGCCGACGGTGTCCCAGAATGCGGGGTTGATTGTCCGCTCGATGAGCGCGACGAGTTGAGGGCCATAGTCCCCGGTGCCAGCGCCGCCGCCCAGCGCGCCGGTGCCCGCGCCGCCGCCGAGCAGATACGCGGGGCCGCCCTGCGTCTGTCCGGAGAGCGACAGGCTGGCCGCCAGGCTGTCGGCGGCAACTGCGCTGAGCGCGTCGGCTGATTCCAGCACCGCGGCGTCCTCGAGCGACTGCCGCTTGTCGGCGTCGCGGCCGAACTCGCGCTTCAGGTCGGTCTTGACCTTGGTCAGCCGGCTCCAGAGGCGCGAGCGATATTCCTTGAGCGTATCGCTGGTCGAGTAGCGGCTGTCGCCGACGAGCCGCCCGTGCAGATCGCACAAGGCGCGGATCGCGCGGGCCCGCGCCGCGTTGTCCTTGGCCGTCGCCTCCTGCCGCAGGAGGCTGCTCAGCTCGCGCTGATAGTCGAGAAAGCCCCGCTCGGCGCTCGGCGTCGGCCGCGAGCGAATGAGCGTGGAGTTGTCCTGAAACTGGCTGCCGCTTTGACCGACCAGGGCCGCCACCAAGAGAAGAACCGACATGAGAGGTCTCCCTCTGCCGGCATCCCGCACGCTGCCCCCAGCCGAGGATGCCACTGTTAGTGTATCGGCTGAAGCGCAGCGTGGGCAACACTGCTTACTTCATCGAGTGCAATCCGACGCGGTTGCCTTCGGTGTCGATGAACATCGCGCAGAAGCCGTGCTCGCCGATCGACGTCTTGGGCATGGCCACCTTGCCGCCGGCGGCCTCAACCTTGCCCAGCGGAACGGCCAGGTCGTCGCCGCCGTCGAGATAGACCAGCGTGCCCTGCGCGGCGGGAGCCTGCTGCTCGTGCTGGACCAGCGCGCCGCCGACGCCCACGCCCTGCTCGCACGGAAACATGGCCATCTGGCAGCCCATCATGTCCATAGCTGCCATTTCGGTATTCAGTACTCGGTTGTAGAATCGCACTGCTCGTTGGATATCCCGCGTGGGTATCTCGAACCAGTGAATGGCGTTCTTGGGCATCGGTGGCGCCTCGCTGTGAGAATGAGCGTTGGGATCGCGGACGATCCTACGCGCGCATCTTTACGATGTCAAGTTTTGCCGCACGCTGTGACCAAGCCAAAGCCGCCTCCACAGAGCCGTTCGTCAAAGCCTCCCTATCACCACGGCGATTTGCGCCGTGCGCTCGTATCGGCGGGCTTGGCAATTGTCGGCAGCGAGGGGATCGAGGCGCTGTCTTTGCGGGCCGTCGCTCGCCGCGCCGAGGTCTCGCACAGCGCCCCGTATCACCACTTTCAGGACAAGGCCGAGCTGCTCGCGGCGGTCGCGGCGGCCGGCTTCGAACAGCTCGTCGCCGCCATCGACGCCCAGGCGGCCGAGTCGCAGGCCCGCACCGCGCTCGACGCCCTGCGGGCCGTTGGCCGCGGCTACCTGCGATTCGCAGTCGGACATCCGGCCATCTTCCGGCTGATGTTCCGCCCCGAGCTGACGCGGCCGGCCGAGCATCCGGTGCTCGTCGCGGCAGAAGCCCTGGCATTCGGCAAGCTGCTGCAAACGGTGGCCATGTGCCAGCAAACGGGCGAGCTGCCCGGCCACGATCCGCTGCCGCCTAGCGCCGCATGCTGGAGCATCGTGCACGGACTGGCGATGCTCAAGGTCGAGCAGGTCCTGGGAGAGACGCCGCTGGGCGGCATCCCCTTCGAACAGCTCGTGGCAGCGGTGGTCGAGACGGTGATCGCCGGCGTTCGCGCCCGGCCTTGATGGATCGCCAGCCGGCTCCCACAATGGCGGTTCCCCATGAATTCTCGCTAAGCGCCGTCCTCGTCCGCGACCATGATCTTCGACCACATCGAGAAGCTGAAACGGCAACTGACCGACAAGTACGTCGTGGCGGACGTGTCGCATCCGGAGTTGCAGCGGTTCCGTGGTCTGACCGGCATGGTCAAGACCGTCAACATGAGCGGCCGGGCGCTCGTCGAGTTCGACGGCTACAACAACATCGGCTGGTACGACATCGATCCGAGCTTTCTGAAGGTCGTCGATGCTCCTGCACCCAAGCCGGTCGAATCGAAGAAGGACAAGGCCGCAGCGCCGAAGGCCGAATCGCCCAAAGCTCCGCCGGCCGCGTCCAAGCCCGTCGGCGAAAAGAAGACCCCCGCTCCGGCGGCGAAGGCGGCTGCACCAGCCGCGGGCAAGCCTTCGGTGGCCGAGATCCTCGCCGCTGCGCGCCGACCGGCCAGCGCTGCCGCTGCGCCGGTTGCGAAAGCCAAGCCGGCGGCCCCCGCGAAGGCCGCGCCGGGTGGCAAGGGCATGAGCATGGCCGAGATTCTGGCCGCCGCTCGCGGCAAAGGGGGTCCAGCGCCGGCAGCCAAGGCGGAAGCCGCGCCCGCGGCGGAGAAGCCCGCGCCCAAGGCCAAGCCCGCCCCCAAGCCCGCCCCCGCCGAAAAGCCCGCGGCAACTGAATCGGTGAAAGCCGCACCGGGCGGCAAAGGCATGAGCATGGCGGAGATCCTGGCGGCTGCCCGCGGGAAGGGTGGGGCCGCACCGGCGAAATCCGCCCCTCCGCCCGAGCCGGTCCAAGAATCGCCGCCGGCCGCCGAAGAACCTGCTGCGGCTGCGCCGGCGGCTGACGAGCCCGCGGCTGCACCGGCAGCAGCGAGCGGCTCGCTTAAAGGCAAGATCACGTCGGTCGCCGAGCAGCTCGCCTATTGTCGCAAGGCGGATGCGAAATAGCGCGGCGGGAGGGCGACGCTCCCGCCGGCACCCCTAACGGAGTACGCCGATGAGCGCCCCCAGCCAGTTCAGTCCCCCGCCATCCTCCGGCGGCGGCAGTTCGGCTCTCAAGATCATCCTCATCGTAGTGGCCGTCCTGGTGCTCGGCTGCGCCGGCCTCTGCGCCGGCTGTCTCTATTTCGCGGGCCGGACTGCCCAGGAAGCTGGGAAAGTTTACGAGGAGCTGAATAAGCTGGGCGGCGCTTACACAAACACCCAAGCAGCCGTAAGCAACGACCCTCAGGTGATTGACCGCTTGGGCCAGCCAATCCTAATGACCAGCCCCGCGAAGCGGGAAAACACCGGTGAGTTCAAAACGTCCGGCGAGACCTTCCAGTTCGACATCAAGGGGTCCAAGGGCACGGCCATCGTCAGTGCGGTCGCGGCTGCCCCCGACAAGACCAGCGCATTCAAGGTGACGAAGATCACCGTCACGTTCAGCGACGGGTCCGTCGTGGATGTGCAGCCGCCGAGCGAGCAGTTCACTCCGAGCGAGCTGAAGATCGACACGGGCGAGGCAAAGTAGCGTCGGGCAGGCTTTCTAGCCTGGCGCGAGGCAGACAAGTATGTCTGCCCCACTACTTCACTTCGAGCATCCGCTCCAGGCTGGCGAGACTCCAGCGGGCGATCTCGTCATCCACGTCGATGACGTTCACGGCGTGCCCCGCGGCCAGGTTCTCCAGGCTCCAGCAGAGGTGGGCCAGGTCGATGCGATACATCGTCGCGCACATGCAGACGACCGGCGAGAGGAAGTGAATCTCCTGCTCCGGGTGTTCGTGCTTGAGCCGATTGACCAGGTGCAGCTCGGTGCCGATCGCCCACTTCGTGCCCGGCGGCGCGGCCTCGACCGTCTGGATGATCTTGCTGGTCGAGCCCGAAACGTCGGCGATGTCGTTCACTTCCTGCGGGCATTCCGGATGCACCAGAATCTTGATTCCCGGATAGCGCTGCCGGAACAGCGCCACGTGCTCGGCCCGGAACATCTGGTGCACCGAGCAGTGCCCCTTCCAAAGGATCACGCGGCTGCCGGCGATGGCCTCCTCGCTGCTCCCGCCCAGATCGCCGCCGTGCGGGTCATAGACCGGCATCTGGGCATTCGTGATGCCCATCTTCAGTGCCGTGTTGCGGCCCAGGTGCTGGTCGGGAAAGAAGAAGACCCGCTTGGTGCGTTTGAAGGACCACTCCAGCACCGCGCGGGCGTTGCTCGACGTGCAGACGATGCCGCCGTGCCGCCCGCAGAACGCCTTGAGGCTCGCCGCCGAGTTGATGTACGTGACCGGCGTCAGGTCATTGGTATCGATGACCTCCCCCAGGTCCTGCCAGGCCGCCTCGACCTGGTCGATCGCCGCCATGTCGGCCATCGAGCAGCCGGCGGCCATGTCGGGCAGGATGACCGTGACCCGCTCGCCGCCGCGCTCGGCCAGCTTCTGCGGCCGGTTGGCGAGGATGTCGGCCGTCTCGGCCATGAAGTGCACGCCGCAAAAGACGATCGTGCGGCACTCGCGGCTGGAGGCGGCCTGCTGGCTGAGCTGGTAACTGTCGCCGCGGAGGTCGCTGTGCCGGATGACTTCGTCCTGCTGATAATGGTGGCCCAGGATCAGCAGCCGCTGGCCGAACTGCTGCCGCACGGCCTCGATCCGCGCAGAGAGCTCCTCGTCCGCGAGCGATTTGTAGGGCTTCAGCTCGCGAAGCGGGGCGGCCGGCGGTTCGAGCAGGGCGGGCATGGCACAGCAAAGCAGCGAGGAACGGACTCCTGCAATTATACGCGATTCATTTCCGTGTCGCTGGCGAATCGCTGACATCCGGCCGCTGTTTCACATCCTTCAAGCGC
>DASRJB010000615.1:0-7103 GCA_035649715.1 Pirellulaceae bacterium | reverse complement strand
ATTTCTGCCGTCAATGTCGATGGCGAGAATGTCGGTGAAGCGTTGGCGAACCTGTGCATTGAATTGAAAACGCGGGGCGGTTATCTCTTCGTACAATGAGTGCCAAGGTAAGGAGACGAACAGTGGCCGCAACTCTGACTCAGAAACCGCTAACCCTTGCCGACTGCGATCATCAACCAGCGCCCTACGACGGCCCGAGCAAGGCGGAGGTCCTGGCGCTGCGGAAGCAGTACCTGACGCCGGGGCTGATCACTTACTACCGCGAGCCGCTGCTCGTGGTGGAAGGGAAGATGCAGTACGTCTGGGACGAGACGGGCAAGCGGTACCTGGATGCATTTGCCGGAATCGTGACCGTCTCGGTGGGCCACTGCCATCCCTACGTCGTGGAGAAAGTCCGCGAGCAGGTCGGCAAGCTCCAGCACACGACGACAATCTACCTGCATCCGACGATCGGCCTCTTCGGGCAAAAGCTCGCGGAGCACATGCCGGAGGGTTCGGAGCTGTCCGTCTCGTATTTCACTAACAGCGGCAGCGAGGCGAACGAGCTGGCGGTGCTGATGTCGCGGGAATTCACGGGGCGCTCCGAGGTGATCTCACTGCGGAACAGCTACCACGGCGGCACGCAGGGGACCATGTCGCTGACCGCCCATGGCACCTGGAAATTCCCCAGCAATCCGCCCGCGGCGGTGAAGAACGCCACGCCCGGCTACTGCTACCGGTGCCCGTTCGGCCTGACCTATCCCAGCTGCGATGTCCGCTGCGCCCGCGACGTCGAGCAGCTCATCCGCTATGAGACCAGCGGCGCGCCGGCCTGTTTCATCGCCGAGCCGATCCAGGGGGTCGGCGGCACGGTGACGCCGCCGCCGGAGTACTTTCAGATCGTCTATGAAATCGTCCGCCGCTACGGCGGCCTGTGCATCGCCGACGAGGTGCAGACCGGCTTCGGCCGCACCGGCGCGCACTTTTGGGGCTTCGAGAACTGGGGTGTGACGCCGGACATCGTGACCATGGCCAAGGGCATCGGCAATGGCGCGCCCTTGGCTGCGTGCGTCACGCGCCCGGAGATCGCCAAGACGCTCACGAGCCGCGTCCACTTCAACACCTTCGGCGGCAACCCGATCTCGATGACGCAGGGCCTGGCCACGCTGGAAGTCATCGACCGCGAGAACATCCAGGAAAACGCCCGCACCGTCGGCGAGCATCTGAAAAACCGCCTGCTCGATTTGCAGGAGCGGCAGCCGCTGATCGGCGAAGTCCGCGGCCTGGGCCTGATGCTGGGCGTCGAGCTGGTCCGCAATCGGGCGTCGAAAGAACCCGCCAGCAGCGAGACGCTCGACGTGCTGGAGCGGTGCAAGGAGCGCGGCCTGTTGATCGGCAAGGGCGGCCTGTTCGGCAATGTCCTCCGCATCAAGCCGCCCATGTGTCTGACCAAGGACGACGCCGATTTCCTCGTCGATTGCCTGGACGAAGTACTGTCGCGATAGACGGATTTGTGTACAGTGGTACGCTATTTGCAGTTACGTTCCAAGCGATGCGCCGGTCTGCCATTTTGACCCGGACCGATCCCGTGTTTGCCGCTATCGATACCTTCGCCAGCCGAATTTTTCGCCACGTGCGGACGACAACTAAAATCTGGCAGGCCAAGACCTTACCGAGTTTTTCCAGCCATTGTTCGCCAGATCCCCAGGTTTTCGGCCCCAATGGCGAATTATTCGTCCTCACGCCGCAAAAGCGGTCTTCGCAAACCCAAGAGGCGAAACGGCTTATGACACGGGCGCAGGCGAGCGCGGCCCGAATTATTCGCCACGGATGCGGTGGACCTGGCGATTAATCCAACGAGGTTCGACTTGCCAGCCGCTGGCCTAGAAGCGCAACGGGGAGTCATGCGATGCCGTACTTCCAACAGATTACTCGTCGCCGGTTTTTGCAAACCGCTTCGGCGCTCGCAGCATCCTGTGGCCTGAGCCGGCAAGCCAGGGCAGCCGAGACGTCAGATTTGATCTCCCGCCAGGCGGACCCTTACAACGCCGAGCCCGCGCTGGCGAAGCTGATCGCCGAGGCCACGACGCCCGTGAAGCACTTTTATGTCCGCAACCACGGGCCTGTGCCCAAGGTGGATTCGGCTGCGTTTCGCCTGCGCGTCGAAGGGCTGGTCAACAAGCCGGCGGAGTTCACGCTGGATGAAATTCGCGGGCGGTTCGGCTCGCAGACCAGCGAGGCGACTCTCACCTGCGCCGGCAACCGCCGCCTGGAGATGAACCGCATCATGCCGGTCCCCGGCGTGCAGTGGGATGCCGGCGCGATCGGCCACGCCCGCTGGTCCGGCGCTGCCTTATCCGACGTGCTGCGGGCCGCCGAACTGCAAGACTCGGCGAAGCACGTCTGGTTCGAAGGCCTGGATCCCATCAAGGAGAAGGACGGCAGCGTGGCGCCGTTCGGCGGCTCGATCCCGCTCGACAAGGCCTTGGCGGCCGACGTGAAAGTGCTGCTGGCCAGCGCCATGAACGACGAGCCGCTCACGGCCGAGCACGGCTTTCCGCTCCGCGCGGTCGTGCCCGGATTCATCGGCGCTCGCAGCGTGAAGTGGCTGACCAAAATCGTCGTCAGCGACCGCCCTTCGCCGAATCACTACGTCGCCGAGGCCTACAAGCTGGTGCAGACCGACGCCAAAGACGAGTTGACCGCCGCCGAGCCGATCTATGCCTGGCCGGTCAACGCCGCCATCTGCACGCCGGGCCCGGCCGACAAGCTCAAGGCCGGCCGCACAACGATCGCCGGCTACGCACTGGCCGCGGGCGAGCCCGGCTGCTCCGTGGCGAAGGTCGAGCTCTCGACCGACGGCGGAACGACCTGGTCTGGGGCTCGGCTGCTGGGCGAGTCGCGGTCTTACAGCTGGCGGCTGTGGACGACCATGGCGGACCTCGCGGCCGGCCGTCACGAGCTCATCGTCCGGGCCAGCGACTCCCGCGCTAGCGCGATGCCGCAGCAAGCCGCGTGGAACCTCAAGGGCTACCTCTACAACGGCTGGCACCGCGTCAACGTGGACGTGGCCTGACCGGTCGCCGCGGCGTTACGCCAGGCGAGACAATTCCCGGTCCTGGTCGGTCGGCTCGTGGGGCTCCTCGCGCTCTTTGCCGTCGAGGATGCAGCTCACGTTCACGTCGCCCATGACGTTGATCGTCGTGCGGCAGCGATCGAGGAACCAATCGACGGTCAGCAGGATGGGGATGTAGTTGACGTCCAGGTTCACGGCCCGAAACACGATGAGGATGGTCACTGCGCCGGCCTCGGGAATGCCCGCTGCGCCGACGGAGGCGGCGATGCAGGTGAGCACGACCAGAAACTGGTCGAGCAGCGACAGGTTGTGCCCGGTGACCTGGGCCACGAACAGCGCGGCCATCGCCTGATAGAGGGCCGTGCCGTCGTTGTTGAAGTTTGCGCCGACCAGAGCGCCCAGGCTGGCGGAGCGCTCGCGGAGGCCGACCTTCTCGCGCAGGCAGGCGTAAGTCACCGGCATCGTCGCCGTCGAACTGGCCGTCGAGAACGCCATGACCAGTGCGTCGCGCATCCCGCGCAGCACATCGAGTGGGCGCACCCACGAGCTGAGCCGGATGCGTGCCAGGTAATAAGTCACTTGCAAAAGGAGGGCCAGGAGGACGGCCAGCACGAACGCACCCAGCTGAAGAAACGGCGTAAAGCCCTTGCTCGCGATAATGCTGGCCACGACGCCGAATACCGCCAGCGGAATGATCTCGATGATCCAATACAGCACGATCAGCAGCGTATCGAAGCCGAGCGCGACCAGGTCGGACGCGGTTTGAAAACGGTCCTTCGGCAGCTGCCGAAAGGCGATCCCCAATGCCAGGGCGATCATGATCACGGACGGAATCTTGCCGTTGTCGGTGAACGGGCCCAGGAGGCTCTTCGGAACGTTTTCGAGCAGCTCCTGGACTGGATTCGTGGTCAGTTCTTTCGCCTTCTCATGGGGCGCCTCGACCGCGTTCCAGCGGCCGGGCTGCACCGTATTGGCCACAAACAGGCCGATCAGGATCGCCACCAGCGTGTTGAGAATCAGCAGGCTCACCAGCCGCACGGCGCTTCCCTTCGGCAGCTGGGCGTGCATTAGCGACTGCACGACGGCCAAGAGCACCATCGGCCCGGCCAGCGCGCCCAAGAGCCGCAGGATCAGCCGGCTGGGCACCGCCAGCCCCTCGGCCCAGGCCAGCGGCTTGAGAGCGTGGAAGGTGGGGTTAGTGGAGGCTTTTGCCGCCGCGTCCAGCTCGCGAAGGGCGATGCCGACGAGGACGCCCAGCAGGCAGGCCCCCAGAATCCGCAGATAAAGCGGCGTCTGGTGCCAGCGGTCGAGCCAGGACCGGGATTCGGCAGGGGGAGCGGGCTGCGTCGGTTCGTGCATAGACTTGCCGTGGTTGGCGGGTGAGCAGTAGCCTAAGGATGACGCAGACCGGCAGCAATCTGGCCAGCGAACCTCGTCTTGGACGGAGCGATGGAAAAGTCCGTGCGCCAATCGAGCGCCGAGCCGCAGCCGAACCCGGCCGCGGGTCCGGCGGCCATCGATCCCAACCGGCCGCCGGGAACCGTGCAGATGGGGCGGACCGTGGCCGGCGATTTGGGCGGCGTCGGTCCGCAAGCGTATCAGCCGTTGCCCGTCAGCGGCGCGGTCTTTGGCGACTACGAGCTGGTATCGGAAATCGCCCGCGGCGGCATGGGCGTGGTTTATCGGGCCCGCCAGCAGTCGCTGGGCCGCTCGGTCGCCTTGAAGATGATACTGAGCGGGCAGCTGGCCTCGGATCATCAGGTCAAGCGCTTCCAGGCGGAGGCGGCCGCCGCGGCCCGCCTGGACCACAGCGGCATCGTGCCGATCTACGAGGTCGGCCAGCTCGGCGGGCAGCACTTTTTTTCGATGGCGCTGGTCGAAGGGGGCAGCCTCCAGGAGCGCGTGGCCCGCGGGCCGCTGCCGCCGCGGGAGGCCGCCGAACTGATGCAGCGGATTGCGGAGGCAGTCCACTACGCCCACGAGCAGGGCGTGGTCCACCGCGACCTCAACCCGCAAAACGTCCTGCTCGACCGGCACGGAAATCCGAAGGTCACCGACTTCGGACTGGCCAAGCGGGACGATGGGGCCGATGGTTTGACGCAAAGCGGCGAGCTCGTCGGCACGCCTGGCTACATGGCCCCCGAGCAGGCCCTGGGCAAGACGCACGAGCTGGGCCCGCTGGTCGATGTGTATGCCCTCGGCGGCGTGCTCTATTGCCTGCTCGCGGGGCGGCCGCCGTTTCAGGCCGCGAGCCTGGCCGAAACGCTGCGGCAGATCGCCGAGCAAGAGCCGGTCTCGCCGCGGCTGCTGAATCCGGGCACGCCGCTCGACCTGGAAACGATCTGCCTCAAGTCGCTGCACAAGGAGCCGCAGCGCCGCTACGCCACGGCGCGGGCTCTGGCTGACGACCTGTCGCGCTATCTGCGGGGTGAGCCGATCCTGGCCCGGCCCATCGGCTTCCTGGAAAAGGCCGGACGGTTCTGCCGCCGCAACCCGGCTGCGGCCGGTCTGATCGGCGCTGCCGCGGTCTTGCTGGTCGCCGCGGTGACGCTGGTGGTCGTCCTGTCGCGACTGAGCGCGGCACAGGCTCAGGCCGAAGCACAAGACGCCAGATTGGCCGCGATGGGCGAAGCCGCCCGAGCCCGCGAGACGCAGCTCTATGCGGCGCGGCAGCTCGCGGCCACGCAAAAATACTATGCGCTGCTGGGCGACGCGCGGCAGCGCGAAATTCGGCGCGAGCCGGGCTGGACCTGGGACAACCTCCGCGACCTGCGGGAGGCCGCGCGGCTGAACACGCCCGCGATCGATGCCTTGGACCTGCAAAACCATGCCGCGGCGGCCCTCTGCAGCTTCGACCTTCGCCCGGCGGGCACGCTCAAGGAATTGCTCCACGTGTCGGCCATTGCCTGCTCGCCCGACGGCCGCTGGGTCGCCCTCGCCCAAGAAAAACACTGGACCTCCTGCCTCGTGTTCGTCCTCAGCGTTCCCGAGGGACGCTTGTTGCACAAACTCTCCTATCCCTCGTCGCTCGTGTGGCAGGCTTTCAGCTCGCAGCGGCAAGACGGCTGCGAATCGCTGGCGGTCAGTCCGGATAGCCAGCAACTGGCCGTCGGCACGCGGAGCGGCATGATCCACCTGTTTGACCTCTCGGCAACCGAACCAAAGCCGCGCTCCTGGCAGGCGGATAAGTCGGCGACCGACGGCCTGGCGTTTCATCCCGATCGGCAGCGGCTGATCTCTGTCTCCGCGGACGGACAGCTCAGATTTTGGTCGCTCGAGTCCCCCGAGCAGCCGCTGGGGACAATCGCCGTGGGCCGCGGGTCGTATCCCGTGTGTCTCGGCGGCGGCGAGACAATCGTCGCCGGCAACCGGATTCTGCGCGGACCCGATTATTCGAGTTCCAGCGAACTGGAGAGCAGCTCGCATCGCCCAGTGCTGCATCCGAGCGGGCGACTGCTGGGCCAGCCGAGCGGCGACGACTTCCTCGTGTCAGATGTTGCCACGGGGCGCGACTCGCGGAAGTTCATTGACCCCACATTGTCCGCGGCCCACGAGACGTCGCTGTGGGGCGTTAGCTTCCATCAGGGCGGCGCAGTCGCTGCTTCGTCCGACGGCGTGCGGCTGAAACTTTGGGACGTCGCCGGCGGCCGGCTGCTGACGTCGGTCTATCTGGGCTCGAAGACGCCCGGCTGCGTGGCCTTCACGCCCGACGGGCGCTACCTGGTGGCCGCGGCCGGCGGCAAGACGCTGCTGTATGAAGTGCGCTGGCCGCCAGCGGTGAGCGTGCTGGCCCACGAGCCGCTGCCGATCACGGCGATCGACATCGCGACCGACGGGCGCGGCCTGGTGTGCCTGAGCGAGGGCCTGCGCGGCAAGCCCTCGGGCTACCAGGGCGACGTGAGTATTTGGGACCTGGCAACCGGCCAGCGCCGCGGCTTTACAAGTCTGGCGTCTAGCGGAACCAATCGCGAGCCACAGCGGCCGCGCGTCCTGTTCGATCGCCAGGGCAGCTTGCTGGCGGCGGCAAGTCAGACCGGCGCGGTCCGGC
>DASRJB010000614.1:0-6918 GCA_035649715.1 Pirellulaceae bacterium | reverse complement strand
GAAGCCCGCGCGCTCAAGCGGTACGGCGCGACGAACGTGACCGTCCTTCACACCCGCAAGCGCGAGGAGGCCGACACCGAGGCGTTCGTCAAGCCGCTGCGGCAGGCAAAGGGGGTGTGGTTCGGCGGCGGCCGGCAGTGGCGGTTCGTCGATGCCTACATGGGCACGCAGGCCGAGGAGCTGCTCCAGGGCGTGCTTCGCCGCGGCGGCGTCATCGGCGGCTCCAGCGCCGGGGCCTCGATCCAGTCGCAATACATGCCACGCGGCAGCCCGCTGGGCAATACCGACGTGATGGCCGACGGTTACGAGCGGGGACTGGGTTTGCTCCCCGGCGTGGCGGTCGATCAGCACTTCACGCAGCGCCGCCGGCAGCCGGATATGACCGGCATCATGCGCCGCTACCCGCAGCTCTTGGGCATCGGCATCGACGAAGCCACAGCGATTGTCGTCCGCGACTCGGTCGCCGAAGTCGCCGGCCGGAATCACGTTCAGTTTTACGACTACAAGAGTGGTCCGCCGGCGGGCGAAACCGACTACGCGCAGCTCAAGGCGGGCCAGAAATACGACCTCGTGCAGCGGAAGATCGTCGAGTAATGGCCCCCACCCGCACGCTGCCCGGACCACGCGGCCATTGGCTGCTCGGAGCCTTGCCGCGCATGCGGACGGACATGCTGGGCTTCTTCGAGGAGTGCTTTCGCGAGCACGGCGACGCCGCGTACTTTCGCGTCGGCAACCGCCGCAGCATGCTCCTCTCGCACCCCGACGACATCGAGCAGGTGCTCGTCGCCGAAAACCGCCGCTTCATCAAGAACTACGCCCTCCGCTTTCTGCAGCCCCTCTTGGGCAACGGTCTGTTGCTGAACGAGGGCGAATCGTGGCTGCGGCAGCGGCGGCTGATTCAGCCGGCGTTCTCGCGGCAGCGAATCGAGAGCTACATCCCGGCGATGGCCGAATGCACGATCCGCCTGCTCGATCGCTGGCAGTCCGGTCAGACGATCAGCATGCAGCCGGCGATGCTGGAGCTGACGATGTCGATCGCCGGCCGCACGCTCTTGGGGATCGATGTTGGCGAGCAATTCAACACGGTGTCGGACTGCCTGGACGGCGTGATGCACGATTTTCTCGGCCGTTTCCGGGCCGCGCTGCCTCTGCCCTACTGGCTGCCGACTCCGCAAAACCTGCGGCTGCGGGCAACCGTCGGCCGGCTCGACCGCGTGCTTCAGGAGCTGCTCAGCGAGCGGCGGCGGACGGGATTCGCGGGCGATGATTTCCTCTCGCTCCTCATGCACGCTCGCGACGAGGACGACGGCCGCGGCCTTTCCGACCGGCAAATCCGCGACGAAGTCGTGACCATGTTCGTCGCCGGACACGAGACGACGGCCAACTCGCTGAGCTGGACCTGGCTGCTGCTCGGCCAGCATCCGGAGATTCAGGTCCGCGTGCAGGAGGAAGTGCAGAGCGTGCTCGGTCAGCGAACGCCGACGGCGGCCGACCTGCCGCAGCTAGCGCTCTGCGACCACGTCATCCGCGAAGCCCAGCGGCTCTATCCGCCGGCCTACGTCATCGGCCGCCGGCCGGTTTGCGACGTCACGATTGGCGGCCACTTGCTGCCCAAAAACACCAACGTACTGATGAGCCAGTGGGTCGTCCACCGCGATCCGCGGTGGTGGGACGATCCGCTGCGCTTCAATCCCGACCGCTGGGCGAGCGGCCTCGCCGGCCGGCTGCCCAAGTATGCCTATTTCCCCTTCGGCGGAGGACCCCGCGGCTGCATCGGCAACACCTTCGCTCAGGTCGAAGCGCCGCTCGTGCTGGCGATGGTCGCCCAGCGATTCACGCTGGAGCTAGTGACCGCAGGGCCAGTGAAGATCCAGCCCGCGGTCACGCTGCGGCCCGGCCAGTCGATGCAGTTCCGCGTGCACCGCCGGCAGGCCGGTCCATGACGTCGATCCCTGCGCAGCCCGCCGACAGAATCATCGCGCAGGCGATTCCCGGCGGCTGGTCGGACCGCGAGATTGCAGTCGGTCCGCATGCCTTCCGCCTGTTCACGCCGACCGATCCCGACGAGCTGCTCAATCACCTCGAATCGCCCGAAGCGACGGCGCGGCCGCACCTGGCCGATCCGTACTGGGCCAAGCTGTGGCCGGCGGCGCCGCTGCTGGCGGAGGCGGTTGTTCGCCAGGTGAGCGGCAGGCGTCAGCCTGCCGATGATCCTCCACTGAGTCCCGTCCTCGAGCTTGGCTGCGGCAGTGGCCTCGTCGGCATCGCCGCGCTGGCCAGCGGCTGCGAGGTCACGTTCAGCGATTACGTTCCGTTCGCGGTCGAGCTCGCCCTGGAAAACGCCGCTCGCAACGGCTTTCCGAATGCCCGCGGCCTGGTGCTGGATTGGCGGCAGCCGCTGGATGAGCAGTTCCCCTGGATCGTGGCGGCCGACGTGACCTATGACCGCACGAATATCGACCCGCTGCTGGATGTCTGCGGCAAGATGCTCGCCAAGGGCGGCCAGGCCTGGTTCGGAGATGCCGGCCGCGGTCCCGCCGCCGACTTCCTCCGCCGCGCGAAAGATCGCGGCTGGTCGGTCGCGCTGTTCGACGAAGCCGACGGGCCCGGCCTCGGTCCTGCGCCAGGCCGCTATCAGCGGATCGTCCTCCGGCGCGGGGGCTAGATCGTCGCCGTCTCCGAGCTATATGGACGGCGGTTGATAGGGATTGTTCGGGTCCGAGGGGCGCTGGGGATACGGCGGATTGGCCCCGAATTCAGTCGGGAATTGCGGCTGTGCAGCCCCCGGCGGCTTGCCGATCGCGTGGGCGATGCTGAACGCCGCAATCGCGCACGCCACTACAATGCCGACTTCCATCAGCATCAGCGTCATTCGCAGATCGCCGATATCCTGGCCATTCATTCCCGCGACGAAGCCAACACCCAGACCCGCCGCAAAGGCAATCGGAAACGGCGCTAACATGATGAGCGCGATTAGCCTGGCTGGCGCGCCGACGACCTCCTTCGTCGCCGACAATTTCATCTTGCCGGTAACCAGCACATACAAGCCGTAGATCCCCAAGATAATCTCGAGCACAGCGGCGTCTCCCAATCGATTGCGCCCGCGGTTCAAATGTGCCCAATCTACGCATCCAGCGCGGCTGCGTCAAACCACCGCAGGCAGGCTACAATGCAGCCAATTCGCGGGAGGATTTGCATGGGTTGCCGAAGCTCGGTCGTTCTCGTTTGCTGTCTGATCATCGGTTCGGCCGCTAGCCATCGCTGGCTTGCCGCCGCAGACGTGGCGAGCCCGCTCACCCCCGCCGACGCTCAAAAGGCGTTTGTCCTGGCGGACAGCTCGCTGCGGATCGAGTTGGCCGCGGCGGAGCCGGAGGTCGTCGATCCGGTGGCGATCCGGTTCGACGAGGACGGGCGGATGTGGGTCGCCGAGATGCGGGACTATCCGCTCGGCAACGGCGGCGAGGGCTCGCGGATCCGCGTGCTGGAAGACAAGGACGGCGACGGCCGGTTCGAATCGGCGACGACTTTCGCCGACAAGCTCGAGTTCGTCACCGGCTTGCAACCTTGGAAGGGTGGTGTGTTCGTCACGCTCTCCGGCGCAGTGGTCTATATGAAAGACACCGACGGCGACGGCCGCTGCGACCTGGAGGAAACCTGGTTCGAAGGGTTCGCCGAGCAAAACACGCAGCTGCGGGCCAACCATCCGCGGTTGGCGCTCGACAATTGGATTTACGTTGCCAACGGCCTGCGCGGCGGCACGGTCGTCAGCCGCAAGCTCAAGGACCTGAAGCCGATCAACATCAGCGGGATGGATTTCCGCTTCGACCCGCGGACGGGCAAGGCCGAGGCAGTCAGCGGCAACGGGCAGTTCGGCCTCTGCTTCGACGACTGGGGCAACCGTTTCGTGTGCAGCAACCGCAACCCGGTGCGGCACGTCGTCATCGAGGACCGCTATCTCAAGGCCAATCCCGAGGTCACGGTACCCGCCGTGATGCACGACGTGGCCGCCTGGGGCGAACAGTCGCGGATTTTCCCGATCAGCCGGGCCTGGACCACGTCGAACCTGCACGCCGGCCAGTTCACCGCCGCGTGCGGCGTCTATATCTACCGCGGCGACTTGCTGCCCGCGGAGTTCAAGGGGAACGCCTTTACCTGCGATCCGACGGGCAACCTGATCCACCGCGAGATCATGCAGCCGGCCGGCCCGACGTTCACCAGCAAGGCCGCTTACGAAGGCAAGGAGTTCCTCGCCTCGCCCGACGAGTGGTTCCGACCCGTCAACATGGAGCTCGGTCCCGATGGCGCGCTGTACGTCGTCGATATGTACCGCTGCGTCATCGAGCATCCCGATTTCGTCCCCGACGAGCTCAAGCGCCGCCCCGACCAGCGCCTCGGCGACGACCGCGGCCGAATCTGGCGCATCGTGCCGGCATCGCTCCCTCTCCCTCTGGGAGAGGGCCGGGGTGAGGGTCTTCCATCTCGGCGGCGCCCTAATCTTTCCAAGGCGTCCAACGAAGACCTGATCGCCCTCCTCTCCCATCCCAATGCCTGGCAGCGCGAAACCGCCCAGCGGCTGCTGCTCGAGCGCGAGCGTCAGGCTTTGGCGCCGCGACTCCGCGAACTGGCCAAGGACAGCCCCGAGCCGCAGGCCCGCGCGCGAGCCCTGTGGCTGCTCGCCGGAATCGACTCGCTGGAAAAGGATCTCCTGCTCTCCGCGCTGCTTGATTCGCAGGCGCTCTTGAAGCGACAGGCCGTCCTCATCGCTGAGCAGAAGATGGACGACGAAGCGATCGCTGCCGCCGTCCGAAGTCGCCGGAACGATGCCGACGCCGCCGTGCGTTTTCAGGCACGACTTTCGGGCGGATCTGCCGCTTTCTTACGTCGCGCCGTTGCTGACGCCGACGATCCTTGGCTGCGGGCTTCGCTGCGGATGGGACTGAAGCCGCTGTCCGTGTGGGGCGCCCTCTATCCGTGGCTTGCGAAGCTGAACGGGGACGACGCGCTTTCGCCGGGACAACTGTTGCTAATCGAGGAGCTGGGCGAACTGGGGGGGGCAAACACGCGAATTGACCGTCGGAACACGTTGACGCTCGCGAAGGACTTGCTGCTGACTTGCCCTCAGCCGTCAGCTGGTCTGGCGGCGCTGGCCGGCGCTTTGCGCGGCCGGAACAAGCAGGGCGGCATGATTGCTGAATTCACGCTGCAGGATTGGCAAGCCATCGCCGAGCGGCTCGTTGTCCTGACGAAGGATGACAAATTGCGGCCGTCGGCCATCCAGGTGCTCGGCTACGTCCCCGATTCCGTGGGATACCTGACGCCGTTTGTGGCTCGCGGCCAGGATCAAGGGCTGCGGGTGGCTGCGATTGCGGCATTGGCTCGTCAGCCCGGCGCCCTGCCTTGGCAGCCGCTCGTGGACGGCTTCGCCTCCGACACGCCGCCCGTCCGCCGGGCGATTCTGGACGCCTTGCTGAGCAGGCCGGAGCGGGTGGCGCTCCTGCTCGACGCCATCGAAGCCGGCAAAATCAAGGCCTCCGAATTGGAGTCGCCGCAGGTCAAGCGGCTGGTCGAGCATCGCGATGCGGCCATCAAAGAGCGGGCGGCGAAGCTGCTGGCCAGCGCTGTGCCGGCCGACAGGGCGCAGGCGCTGGCCGATTATCAGCCGGTGCTGAAGATGGCGGGCGACGCGAAGCGGGGGCAGGCGATCTTTGAGAAGAACTGCTCGGCCTGCCACCGGATCGCCGGGATTGGCGTCAACGTTGCGCCCGACATCAGCGACAGCCGCACGAAGAAGCTGGATCAATTACTGGGCGACATCCTCCAGCCCAACCGCGCGATCGACAACAACTATCTGGGCTACACGGTGCGGTTGACCGACGGCACGATCGCCACCGGCATTCTCACGACCGAGACGGCGACCTCGATCACGCTCAAACAGCAGGGGGGCAAGGAAGCCGTCATCGCCCGCAGCGAAATCGACGAGCTGCGCTCCAGCGGCCAATCGCTAATGCCCGAAGGCCTGGAGCGCACCATCCCGCATCAAGACATGGCCGACCTGCTCAGCTTCATCAAGAACTGGCGCTACCTCGACGGCCGCACGCCCTTGTTGCCGGCTCGCGATTAGCCGCGGACGGGGGCGAGGCACGAATTTTGACCATTGGTACACTATTTGCTGTATCGTTCCAATTAGCGCGGCGCTGCCATTTTGGCGGCGGAAGGGGGAGCACGGCAGGCGGCCTCAAAGGCTAATAAGTAGTACTTAAGAGTTTTCGAGAATTCGCCGCAATCCATTCGGCCGCCTGGGCTTGCGAGAAGACAGGCCGTTGCACATCCACCCAGGCCAGGGGGCCGCTCAGCGAGACCGGTCGAGCCCTACTTCGTGACCTCAAAGTCGTAAGCGCCGGGAGCGGCGGCTTCCTTCACTTCCACCGCGAATCCGGATGTCGCGGCGTCGCTGAACTTCGGGTTGATGATGTGCTTGGGAGGTGCGTAGGGGTTGGCCGGATCGATCGGCTGCTGGGCGACGACGGTGACCTTGTACCAGCCAGGGGGCGCGCCCTCGATGGTCGCCGACATCAGCTTGTACTTGCCTTCGGCGTCGAGGCTGCCCACCGGGATGTGCTGGGTCTTGTTCCCCTTTGTGCCGTCGGGGTGAAAGGTGACAGCGCCCGAGGCCAGCGGCGCGCCGCCTACCGTCACCTTGCCGGTGACGGGCGTGAACTTCTCGCCGCTGCCTCCGCCGCAGCCCGCGAGGGTCAAACAAACCGCGCCCGCCAGGCTGACGCAAAACCGCTGAAACATGCTCAGGTCCTTCCTACTGTTCCACGGCGTTTTCGCCGCCGGCAATCGTGGAAAGGTCGCGATAGGTCTGCTGGGCAGTCGAATCCTTGACGAACCGCACCGAGCCGTCGGCAAACGCGA
>DASRJB010000613.1:0-8277 GCA_035649715.1 Pirellulaceae bacterium | reverse complement strand
GTGGCTGGTCGATCCGGCCAATCCGCTCACGGCCCGGGTCTTCGCCAACCGCCTCTGGCACTATCAGTTCGGCCAGGGCCTCGTCGCCACGCCCAACGACTTCGGCGTCAACGGCGCAGCGCCGAGCCATCCGCAGTTGCTCGACTGGCTGGCGAATGAATTGGTGGACGGCAGCTGGAGCCACAAGCGCGTTCAGCGCCTCGTCGTCTCTAGTGCGACCTACCGTCAATCCGCTGCTATTGGGGATTTGGGATTGGGGATTGGGGATTTGAGTGCTCGCAATCCCAAATCCCCAATCTCCAATCCCAAATTGACCGACCCAGCCAACCGCCTCCTCTGGCACTACCCTCGCCGTCGCCTCTCCGCCGAGCAACTCCGCGATGCGCTGCTCGCCGTCAGCGGCCGGATGAACACGAAGTTCGGCGGCGAAAGCGTCATGCCGCCCGTGCCCAAAGAGCTGATTGAGCTGCTCTACGACCCGGCGCAGTGGCAGGTGACGCCGGACGCCCGCGAGCACGACCGGCGGAGCGTCTATCTGGTCGCCAAGCGGAACTTGAAGCTGCCGTTCATGGAGGTCTTCGACCAGCCCGACTTGCAGACGAGCTGCGCCCGGCGGATATCCAGCACGCACCCTCCGCAGTCGCTGGAGCTGCTCAACGGCGAGTTATCCAATCGCCTGGCCGCCGATTTCGCAGCAAGACTCAGATCCGAGGCCGGCGACGATCCAACCAAACAAATCGAGCGGGCGTATCGGCTCGCCGCCGGCCGGCCGCCGACTGAGCGCGAACGCCAAATCGCGCTGGAATTCCTCCGCGAGCAGCCACTTTCCGAATTCGCGCTGGCGATGTTCAACCTGAATGCCTTCCTGTATGTCGATTGATGAGTGCAGTCCATCCACAATCAGAGTCCGATCGATTCAACGATGTTAGGCAGTCGGAACTCGCGCAGCTTTGTCCTGAACTACGCGACATCGTGGATTCGGAGATCAAAGCGGGAAACGAGATTGTCGAGACACATGCTGGGTGGCCACACGAGACTTCGATTTTCGTCAACCTTCGCAAGCCGTTCCTCACTAAACCAGGCAAGCTTCCGTCCGGGGTAGTGTTCCGAGAAGTCAACGATCCACATTGGTGGAAGGCCGAGTATTTTCACGAGCCGTCGGGTCACATTCTCGCGTGTCGTTTCTGATCAGAGATGAATTCCTCCAGCCTATTGACGGACATGTGCCCAGCCCGCCGCGCTTTCCTTCGTGACGCCTTTTGCGGATTCGGCTCGCTGGCCCTGGCCTCGTTGGTTTCGCAAGAGCAAGCGCGGGCCAATCCGCTCGTGGCGAAGCCAGCGCCGCGGCCGGCGAAGGCGAAGTCGGTCATTTTTCTGTTCATGGCGGGCGGGCCGAGCCACATCGACACGTTCGACCCCAAGCCGCTCTTGAATCAGCTCGATGGGCAGAAGAAGCCCGAAGAATTCGGCGAGGCCAAGTATCAATTCGTGCGGCCCAACGCTCGGCTCCTCGGCAGCAAACGCACCTTCAAAAAGTACGGCCAGTGCGGCCTGGAAGTCTCCGACCTCTTTCCGCACACGGCCCAGTGCATCGACGACCTGGCGGTGATCCGCTCGTGCTACGGCGACAAAGTCGTGCACTCGGCCGCCCAGTACGAGCTGTTCAGCGGCCGGACCGTGCCGGGCTTTCCCAGCATGGGCTCGTGGGCCGTGTATGGCCTCGGTTCCGAGAGCGATTCGCTGCCTGGTTATGTCGTGATGCCCGATCCCGACGGAGCTCTCGAGGCCGGACAGCCGATGTACGCCAACGGCTTTCTGCCGGCTGCCTATCAGCCGACGCTGCTGCGGCCTGGCGCAAGCCCGGTGCGGAACCTCGACCTGCCGCCGGGAATCTCGCTCGATAAGCGCCGCAAGACAGTCGAATTGATCCGTCGGCTCAACGAAGCTTCGCTGCCGGCGGGCGATTCGGACCTTGCCGCACGCATCGCCGCCTACGACCTGGCCTTCAAGATGCAGACCGAAGCGCCGCAAGTCTTCGACCTGGCCGGCGAGACGCAGGCCACGCTCGACCTGTATGGCATCGGCCAGGAAAAGACCGACGACTACGGCCGCCGCTGCCTCTTGGCCCGCCGGCTGGTCGAGCGCGGCGTGCGTTTTACGGTCGTCGTCTCCGGCGGCGGCCCGGGCAACAAACAGTGGGACGCCCACGGCGACATCGAAGAGAACCACCTGCGGATGGCCGGCGAGACCGACCGCGCCGTCGCGGGCCTCTTGACCGATCTCAAGCAGCGTGGCCTCTTGAATTCGACGCTCGTCCTCTGGGGCGGCGAGTTCGGCCGCTCGCCCGAAGCTCAGGGCGGCAAAGGCCGCGACCACCACAACATCGGCTTCACCATGTGGCTCGCCGGCGGCGGCATCAGGGGCGGCCAGGCCGTCGGCGCCACCGACGCCATCGGCCTCCGCTCAATCGAGAAGCCCTATCACCTCCGCGACATTCACACCACGATCCTGCACCAGCTGGGCTTCGACCAGCACGACCTCACCTATCCCCACCTGGGCCGCGACGAGCGGCTGACGCTCGTGGAAGGCAAGGTAATCCGGGAAATCGTCTGATCTCCGCGGTTAAGGCCGTAGAATTCCGGCGCGTACTTGAATTCTTCGCCGGCCGGCCTATTCTCGTAAGAATTGCCGCATATCGCCGCTGAAAGCGGTACGCGAATTCGCCGAGGCAGACTTCACGTCGTCTCCCAGGCAGCATCGGGCGGGAATTCTTGTAGGAAGCAGCTGCGTGAGCGCGCAAGCGAAAAACTCCCGCCCCCGCCGCCCGCAGGTGGCGCTGATCGTCGAGACTTCGCTGGCGTCGGGCCGCGACATTCTGAGCGGCGTGGCCCGCTACGTCCGCGAGCACGGGCCGTGGGCGATCTACCACGAGCCGCGAAGCCTGGAGGAGATGGTCCCCCGGTGGCTGAAGAACTGGAAGGGAGACGGCCTCATCGCCCGTATTCAGAACCGCCAGATCGCCAAGGCCGTGGCCGCAATCGGCCTCCCGACGGTCGATGTGCTGGGCGTCGTCGAAGGCTGCGGCTTTCCGCTGGTGCACGTCGATGACGCCGCGATCGGCACGAGCGGCGCCGATCATCTGCTGGAGCGAGGGTTCCAAAGCTTCGGCTTCCTCAGCATCGAGGGCGAAAACTGGTCGCGCTTCCGCGGCCGGGCCTTTGCCGCGCGGGTCGCCCAGCGCGGCTTCGCCTGCCAGACCCACGAGATCGCCCGCCGTTCGGCCAAAAGCGGCTCGTGGGAGCGTTACGAGGCCGAGCTGGCCCGGTGGATCGAGCGGCTGGCGAAGCCGGCCGGCGTGATGATCGCCTCCGACCAGCTGGGCACGGCGCTGCTCGAAGCCTGTCGCCGGGCCGGAGCGAGCGTGCCCGACGACGTGGGCGTCATCGGCGTCGATAATGACGAGCCGCTCTGCCTGGTCTCCGATCCGCCGCTCTCCAGCATCTGGCCGAACCATGCCCAGGTCGGCTATGAGGCCGCGAAGCTGCTGGACACCATGCTGCAGGGCCAGCCGCCGCCGGCCGCGCCGGTCTACCTTTCTCCGGGCAAGATCGTCGCGCGGCTTTCGACGAACACGCTGGCGGTGGCCGATCGCCTGGTCGCCGCCGCGGCCCGTTTCATCCGCGAGCACGCCAGCGACGGCATCAACGTCGAAGACGTCGTCCGCGATGCGGCCGTCTGCCGCTCGGTCCTGCAGCGGCGCTTCAAGGACGTCTTTCGCCGCACCATTCACGACGAAATCGTCACCGCCCGCCTCGGCCGGGCCATGGAGCTGCTCCGCGACACCGATTTGCCGCTGGCCCTGATCGCCACGAAATCCGGCTTCCGGCACCAGGAGTACATGGGCGCAGTCTTCAAGCAGCGGCTGAACACCACGCCGGCCCGCTATCGCATCGACTCGCGCCAGGACGCGGTCTAGCGAGCCACTGGGCAGCCCGCGGACGCAGCCGTATGTTGGACGGTTCATGTCCCTGGCGCTGAAAACCGTCACGCTCGGTTGCAAGGTCAACCAGTACGAAACGGAGCTGGTGCGGGAGGGGCTCGCGCGGATTGGCTATCGCGACGCGGCCGGCGGGGAAGAGGCCGACTTGTGCGTGGTCAACACTTGCACGGTTACGGCCGAGGGCGACGCCAAGAGCCGGCAGGCCATCCGGCGGCTGGCCCGCGAGAACCCGCGGTCGCGAATCGTCGTGATGGGATGCTACGCGACGCGAGCGCCCGCAGAACTCGCCCGGCTGCCCAACGTCGCCGAAGTGCTGACCGACAAGCGGGAGATTCCCGACCTGCTCGGCCGCTTCGGCGTGCTCGACGTGCCGACAGGCATCTCGCAATTCGGCGGCCGCCACCGGGCCTTCGTCAAGGTGCAGGACGGCTGCCTCTTGCGGTGCAGCTACTGCATCATTCCGCACGTCCGGCCGAAATTCTCCAGCCGGCCGCTGCCGCACGTCCTCGCCGAAATTCGCCGGCTCGTCGCTAACGGCTATCGCGAGATCGTGCTGACCGGCATTCACCTGGGCCACTACGGCGTCGAAGGCAATCGAAATAAGCCGCGCGAGCAGTGGCTGCGGCTGGCGACGCTAGTTCGTGCGGCTGCTGCGCTGCCAGGCGAATTTCGCCTGCGGCTCTCCAGCATCGAGGCCACGGAAGTCACCCGCGAGCTGATCGCGGCGCTGGCCGAAAATCCACGGCGAGTCGCCCCGCACCTGCACATCTGCCTCCAGAGCGGCAGCGATGCCGTGCTGCGGCGGATGCGACGCCGCTGGAGCAGCCGCATGTTCGTCGATCGCTGCCGGCTGGTTCGCGAGTCGCTCGACAACCCGGCCATCACCACCGACATCATCGTCGGTTTTCCCGGCGAGACGGAACCCGATTTCGCCGCCACCTGCCGCGTGGCCCGCGAGTGCGGCTTCTCGAAGATCCACATTTTCCCGTTCAGCCCGCGCAGGGGCACGCCCGCGGCAGAAATGCCCGATCAGGTATCGGCTCAGATCAAAGAAGATCGTGTCCAGCGGCTGGAGGAAGTCGAACGCGAGCTGCGGGCCGCCTACTACCGGTCGTTGCTCGGCCGGCGGCTAACGGTGCTGGTCGAGGGCCCAAGCGAGCTGAACCCCGGCGGCTGGGCAGGGACAAGCTGCCGTTATGCGCCGGTGGAGCTGCGATCCGCCAAAGGTATTGCCAGCGACCTGGTAGAGGTGAAAGGAAGCCGGATTACGGATTGTGGATTGAGGATCGAGGCCACGGTGGAATGACCGACCACCGATCTACCGACCACCGACTCCCGACCCCCGACTCCCGACTGCTGGCCGCGCCGCGATCGGCCCCGGCCGGCCGCCTTCGTAGACGCTGAACTCGGCCCAGACCGGCAAGTGGTCCGAGACGCGCTCGGCCTGGTCTTGCGTCAGGTTGAAGTCGCGCATGAAGTCGTACACGCCGCCGCGACCGGTGAATTCGCTCGTGGCTGCGTCGTGGAAGAGGATGTTGTCGTACTGCGCGGTGCGAGCGGTGTTCGTTGGCGTGCTGCCTGAGATCACGCGTACCAGGCCGGGGACTTCCCCGAGCTCGCGCAGGCCGTCAGCCCGGGCGTTGAAGTCCCCGAGCATGATCACGTCGTCTTCGCGGCGGACTTTGTCGTCGCGCACGGCGTAGAACACTTCTTGCAGAGCAGCGAGCTCCGAATCGACTTCGTCCGGATCGGTGTGGACAGCGACCAGCGAAAACGTGAACGCCTGTTGCGGCGCCGGCCCGCGGGCCCGAAACAATCCCACCAGCGGCTCGCGGTGCAGCCGGTCGCCCTGCTCCTCGACCACCGTATAGAGCTGACTGCGATCGATCTCGATCGTCGCCGTGTCGAAGACGAACGCGTACTGTTCCTTGCTCGTGGTCCGGCCCAGCCGTGGGCCGATCGCATAGTCGTATTGATACTTGCCGCCGGCATTGAGCAGGGCCACCAGCCGCGGCAGGACGTCCTGGCTGATCGAACGGACTTCCTGAATGGCGATCAGATCGAAGTTTTGGAGGATCGCCACGATCGTGTCCATCGAGGCCTGGTCGCTCAGCTTGGCCTCGCCGAAGACCTGAATGTTGAACGAAGCAACACGGATCGTGTCGTTGCCCCGCGCAGGCGGCGCGGTGGTCGCCGCCGACTGCCCGCCGGACAATTGAGCGATCAGGTCCTTGAGCTTCTGTTGCTGCTGGGGATTGTTGATCGCGCCCAGCCCAAGAAAGCCGAGCACGAGCGCGACGCCCGCCAGCACCAGCCACGACAGCCGTTTCATGTTTGCCCCTCCCTGAGCTGCGATTCCTTGATTGAGTCGACCAAAGACGTTGCCGCGCTTGAACTTGCACGCCGTTGACCAAGTCCCAGGCGGCCGGTATCCTGACGGATTCTCTACTGGATCATCGCACTTCGCTGTGGTCCTAAGTCCCTGTCCCCATTAGAGTTCCGCATTCGGCGAAGGTTTATCCTGTGACTGCTGGCGGCTGCTGCCACCAGGTCATTTGCCACCGCGGAAGAGGAGTGTTTTGTGTCCGAAACCTTGGTGAACGAACTGATTGAAGCGGGTGTCCATTTTGGCCACCGGGCCAGCCGGTGGAACCCGAAAATGGCGCCCTACATTTACGCCCGCAAGAACGGCATCCACATTATCGACATCCGCGAGACGATCCGCGGCCTTTTGCGGGCCAAGAAGTATCTGGCTCAGGTCGCCGCGCAGGGCTCGCTGATCCTGTACGTCGGCACCAAGAAGCAAGCCGGGCCGGCGGTCGAGCGCGAGAGTCTCCGCTGCCACATGCCGTTCGTCGCCGAGCGCTGGCTGGGCGGCTGCCTGACGAACTTCCGCACAATCCGCAGTCGGCTGAGCCGCCTGGAGGAGGTCGAAAAGATCCGCGGCGGCGAGCAGATCGCGACCTACTCGAAGAAGGCCCAGTCGGCCCTGGCCCGCGAATACCGCAAGATGTACCGCAACCTGAACGGCATCCGCACGCTCAACCGCATGCCCGAGTGCCTGGTGCTCGTCGATCCGAACAAGGAGAAGAATGCCCTCAAGGAAGCGCGGACGCTGGGCATCACGACGGTGGCCCTGATCGACACCGACTGCGATCCGGACCTGGTCGATCTGCCGATTCCCGGCAACGACGACGGCATCCGCTCGATCGAACTGATCATGCGGCACCTGGCCGAGGCCGCGCTCGTTGGCTCGCAGAGCGCCGCCGCGATGAAGAAGGACAAGGGCGAGAAGCCCGAGCCGGCCGGCGTCGGCGCTGCCGAAGCCAAGGATGGCAACGTTTAGTCCCCGGTTCGGGACCGCTCCAGTTCAAGGTTCAAAGTTCAATGTTGAACCTGGCCGAACTTTGAAGCTTGAACATTGAACTTTGAACTCTACGGGAGGCATCCATGGCCGAAATCAACGCCGCGCTGGTGCGTCAGTTGCGAGAAGAGACCAGCCTGCCAATGATGGACTGCAAGCAGGCGCTGACGGAAGCCATGGGTGATAAAGAGAAGGCGAAGGACATTTTGCGCAAGAAGGGCCTGAAGATTCAGGAGGGCCGCGGCGGCCGCGAGACGTCATTTGGCCGATTTGGAATTTACGCCGGCGTGGACAAGAAAACCGGCGGCATCGTCGAGCTGAAGTGCGAAAGCGCTCCGGTGGCCGGCAGCGCCGATTTCATCCAGCTGGCCAACGACCTGGCAAAGCAACTCGCCACCGGCCCCGGCGCAAAGACTGCCGACGAGCTGCTCGACCAGCCCTCGCCCAGCCAGCCGGGCAAGACGCTGCGGCAGGTGAAGGACGACCTGTTCAACCGCATCCGCGAAGTGTTCAACGTCGGCCGCATGGCCCGGCTCGAAGGCGCGACCGGCGGCTACAGCCACAATAGCGGCACCGTCAGCGGTGTGCTGGTGTCGGTCGAAGGGGGCACCGATGAAGCCGCCAAGGATGTGAGCATGCACGTCGCCGCGATGCGGCCGCTGGCCACGACCAAGGAAGAGATCGACCCGGCGGTCGTCGCCAAAGAGCGCGAGATTCTGCGTGAAGCCGCCCTGGCCGAAGGCAAGCCCGCCAACATCGTCGATAAGATGGTCGAAGGCCGGCTGAAGAACTTCTACGCCGAGAAGGTCCTGCTCGAGCAGCCGTTCGTGAAGGAGAACAGCCTCTCCGTCGGCAAGTACGCCGAGAGCAAGGGCATGCAGGTCAAGAAGTTCGTGCACTGGGAGCTGGGCAA
>DASRJB010000612.1:0-3250 GCA_035649715.1 Pirellulaceae bacterium | reverse complement strand
GCGCTGCCGCCCATCGGCTCGAACATGCTGACTCCGCCCTTGTCGGGGTTGATGTTGCCGCCGGCAGCGACGCCCAGGCCGCCCTGAATCATCGCCCCCAGGTCGGTGATGATGTCGCCGAACATGTTCGTCGTCACGATCACGTCGTAATACTCGGGGTTCTTCACCATCCACATACAGCAGGCATCGACGTGGTTGTAGTCGGCCTTCACGTCCGGATATTCCTTGGCCACGTCCTGGAATGTCCGCCACACGAGGTCGTGGCCGTAGGTCAGCACGTTGGTCTTGGCCACGAGCGTCAGCATTTTGCCCTTGGGGTTGTTCCGCTTCCGCGTGAACTCGAAGGCCCAGCGGATGCACCGCTCGCAGCCCTTGCGGGTGTAGATTGCCGTCTGCGTCGCGACTTCATCGGCCGTGTGCTTTTTCAGCCAGCCGCCGATGCCGGCGTACATGTCCTCGGTGTTTTCGCGGACGACGACAAAGTCGATGTGCTCGGGCCCCTTGCCGACCAGCGGGCACTCGACCCCCTTGAACAGCTTCACCGGCCGCAGGTTGATGTACTGGTCGAGCTGAAACCGCAGCTCCAGCAGCAGCCCTTTTTCCAAAATGCCCGGCTTCACGTCCGGGTGGCCGACCGCGCCCAGGTAGATGCAGTCGAACTTGCGGAGCTGCTCCACACCGCCCGCCGGGAGCGTCTCGCCCGTCTTCAAGAATCTCTCGCCGCCCCAGTCGAACGACTGCGTTTCGAACGCGAATTTCTCGAGCTTGCTGACCGCCGCCAGGACTTTCAGGGCCTCCGCCGTGACTTCGGGGCCGGTGCCGTCGCCGGGTATCACGGCGATCTTCAAAACGGAATTCGCAGCCAAGATCGTGTCCTCGCCTCGCGCACCAAAGTTCGAAATTCGAGAGTCCCGAATTCTATGCGATGCCCGCCCTGCCGCCAACTTGGGCTTTGTGGAGTGCGGCTCCCGCACGAAAGCGTATGCGGGCGCACCGGTCGCGTTGCTCTTGGCTGGCGTCGTCGCGGCAGCAGCAGTGCTTGGATAGATACTCGAGATCGTCGGGCCGATAGGGAAACCGGAGCGACAGAAGCTATTCGCCCACCGACTCGCCGCCGGCTCGCGTGATGAATGCCCGCAGCGGCGCGGCGGCGATGCTCTCCTGCAGGGAGCGGACGGAACCGTCGCCCAGGAGGACGTTGGCCCCGCCGGAGTGAAAGCTGAAGATTTCGTCGTTGGGGCCGCAATTGTTGGTATTCCAGGGGCAACTCGCTGGGCCGCCGCGTGGTGCTTTGTTGTTGTTGATTAGTTTCGAAACGCCCAGCGCGTTGTCCGGCTCGGCCCAGCGCCACAGCCGGCGCTTCTGGCCATCGACCGGGTCGATATAGACGTGATTGGCCCACATCCGCTCGTCGCGGCCGTTGTCCTCGGCAACAAAGATCGTATTGCTCGTGCCGTCGGTCACTTCCGACAACCGGCTGCCGCCGGTTACCAGAGCGCCATCGACCCGCAGCGCTGGATTGGGCAGGGCCGTCGCTGGGTCCAAATCCGTGTAGTAGGTAGCGGCATAATCAGTGCAGCCGAAGCCCTGCTGGTCGCTGGGCGACATCCGCCAGGCCTTTGTTGGACAGACGTACGTCGCGATCACCTGTTTCGCGGCGGCAATGTTCTGTGCGGATTCGTTGTAGGCCAAGCGCAGGTCGAACTGCTGATAGGTGTTGCCCTGCTCCAGGTAGGGCAACACGACCGTGAACAACGAGTGCCTATCGAATGTCGTCGAGTTCGTAGGAGAGGTGCCTTGCCCGCCGGTGGGCAGGCGGCCGAAGGTGCTATCGTAGTTGTGAATCGCCAGGCCGACTTGCCGCAGGTTGTTTTGGCATTGCATACGCCGGGCGGCCTCGCGAGCGGCCTGCACGGCGGGCAGAAGCAGGGCGACAAGAACTCCGATAATCGCAATCACGACCAGCAATTCAACCAGCGTGAAGGCCGTGCGGCCGCAGAGTGGTTTGGTCATACAGGGACTCGATGCGGAACTCATTAGCTTCGTCAGACAGTTGCAAGAGCGTTTGAATGTACATGCGGGAGGCGCTGAACGCAACCCGGGGCTCTTCCAGGCTGGAAGGGCGATTACATTGGCGGCATCGCTACCGAGGGCCCGCCCGGCCGGGTGGGAAAAATTTCAGGGCATTTAGGGAACAAGTGTATTGACAGAGGTGTGCAAACGATTACAATGAAGGCATGGCTCCGCCGTAGCGGACTTGCGCCTGATGCGCCGGCGGGGCCGCGGGAGGATCGCTCATGCCGCGCGGAAGAATAAGGCGACAGCCGTCGGGGCGCAACCTGGAGCTGTACCACGAGCTGGTCTGCGAGGGCCGGTCGCGGCACGAGGTCGCGGCCCGCTTCCGCCTCTCGCGGCCGCGCGTGACGCAGCTCCGCGGCCAGGTGGCCGAGTGGGTCGCAGCCATGCTGCCGCCCGGCTTCGCCGCCACGGGTGATCCTGGGCGCCGTTTCCACCAGGCCATCTCCGTTCGCCGACTGCAACTGCAAAAAGCCTGTGGAGAGTTTCTGGACGAGTTTGGCGGCGGCCGCGGCGCACAGGGCTACCAGCACTTGCTCGCTGCCCGGAAGCGGGGCGTCCTGCCGCGAACGTCGCGGCTGCCCAGCCGCGAACTGGTCCAGTCCGCTGTGCGGATGGCTCGCGAATTGGACGACCTGGCACGGGTCGCCAGCCGTGGCCCTTCCGCGGGCCCGCAAGTGCCAGCAGAGGCCGGGTAAGGATAATTCCCCATCGTTCCCTCAAACCCTTATAGCGCTGAGGATTGGCAATGGCAGAAAACAGCTGCAAGTTCAATTCTGGCAAGGAGTTGTGAAATCAGCCTTTCCGCGGAGCGGCGTGAAAAACGGCCAGGTGATGGGAATTAACCTTACCCCTGCCGAGGACCGCGGCGAGTCTGGCGAGACAATTTGTTAGGGCTGGGCGGACTTTTCCGCCGATAGAGGATTTGCGGGCTGCGCTGACTTTGCCGGAGTCCCTCGCTCACGCTTCGGGTAGGTAGGAGACCGTTGGTGAACTTCAATCGGATCGCGGCGATCGGATGGTTGCTGTGCGCGGCCAATAGCGCCGCGGCACAGCACGCTGCGCCGGTGCTGGCAGAGCCTGAAGCGGTTGCCGCGTCGCCACTTCAGTTCCCCTCGCCGGACACACCCGGCGCGGGCATGGTCTTCGCGCCCTACGAGGGCAAGAGCCCCTG
>DASRJB010000611.1:0-2911 GCA_035649715.1 Pirellulaceae bacterium | reverse complement strand
ACCTGCCGGCGGACGCGCACTGCCTCCTGAAAATGCGCAAGGGCCTTGGCCGGCTCGCCGAGCGCGCGGTAGGTCTCGCCCAAGTCGAGGCGGGCCAGCGCCTCGGCCCGCGGCTGCCCGGCAAAGCGCTTGGCGAGGTTCGCGGTTGCCGCGTCGAGGGCCTCGCGGACCGTCGCGTCGATGCCCAGGCCGCCGTCTTTCCCTTCCGGACGGGCCGCATTCACGATGTCTTCGACGACGAATGTGCTGAACGCCTTGAAATCTGCCAGCGACTCGCGGGCGTCCTTCAGAGCATCCTCTTTGGCGGTCCTCTCCGCTTTTTCGTTCTCGAGCGCGGTGGCGGTGGCGGCCAAAGCAGCGCGCGTCTGGCCGTATTGATAGATGCCGTACGACAGGCCAGCGGCTGCGATGACTACCACTGCCGCCGCGAGTGTTGCCACCAGCGGCCTGCGGCGGGCGGCCTTCCAGGCTCGCTCCAGCGGGCCGATCGCGCGGGCGCTGATCGGGCGGCCATCGGCCAGCGCGGCCAGATCGGCGGCGAGCGCAGCCGCCGTGGGATAGCGCCGCGCGGGCTCCTTCTGCAAACACTTGAGGCAGATTGTGTTCAGGTCGCGGGGCGTGCGCGGGGCCAGCGCCCGCGGCGGCACCGGCTCCTGCGAGCGGACCTGCTCCAGCGTGTCCAGCAGGCTCGCCCCTTGAAACGGAGGCCGGCCCGTGAGCAGCTCGTACAGAATCACGCCCAGGGCGTAGATATCGGTCGCCGGGCCGCACTCGCGGCTAGCGCCCTCGGCCTGCTCGGGCGACATGTAGGCCGGCGTGCCGACGATCTCGCCCGTCCGCGTCTGCTGCGATTCCGCTTCCAGATGCCGGGCCAGGCCGAAGTCAGCGATCTTGAGGGCGGGAGTCGGGAGTCGGGGATCGGGAGTCGGATCTTTGCCCTGCCGACTCCCGACCCCCGATTCCCGACCCCCTGCCTCTATCAGCACATTCGCCGGCTTGAGGTCCCGATGGACGATGCCCGCCTCGTGTGCGTGCTGCACGGCGAGGGCCAGTTGCTGGATGATCCGCGCTGCGACGTCGGCGGGCTGCGGCTGGCCGGCCAGCTTCTGCTGCAGGTTGCCGCCATCGACGTATTCCAGCACGCAATAGGGCTGGCCGGCGTGCTCGCCGACTTCGTAAATCTGGACGATGTGTTGGTGTTTGAGCCGGGCGGCAGCTTCGATCTCGCCTCGGAAGCGGGCGAGCTCTTCCGCCGGCCGCGAGCCGCCGCGAATCATCTTTACCGCGACCAGGCGCTTGAGGGCCGTCTGACGCGCGAGGAACACGACGCCCATGCAGCCGCGTCCCAATTCGCGCAGCATCTCAAACCCCGGCAGCTGCGGCAGGCTTTCGCCCGGCGGCGCGGCAACGCCGCTGCCGCGGCGGGTCTCGGCGTCGGGGCCGGCTGTGGGCTGCTCGAATTCGGGCAGGTTCGGAAACCGCGCCAGCTCGGGAAACTGCGGCAGGTAGGTCTCAAAACGCGCCGCCTCGCCGCGCTTGCGGCGGAATTCCAGGTCGATCTGGACCAGTTCCAGCAGGACGGCTGACCGCAGCGGCTCTTCGAGCGGCAAATAGGCCGATATTCCCGGCGGCCCCGATTGCCAGGCGGCTTCGAAGCGGCGGATCGCCGCTTCGCAGTCCCGCCAGCTGCCGCTGTCGAGCTCGACTGCCCGCCGTACGCGTGGCCGGGCGCTGTCAATCGTGCTGTTCATGGCCGATCATCCGCCACAGGCGTTTTTTGACCCGTTCCCGCAGCCGCCGCACCGAGCGCTCGGCCCGCGACAGCTGCACGCTGATCTCCGCTGCGCTATAGCCCTGCAGGCTCAACTCGATCACCTGCCGGTCGGCGGGGTCGAAGTCGCGGAGGGCCTCTTCGACCGTCTCCAGCAGCATCGCGGCGTCCTCGGGCGTCGGCTCACGATCGATGGCGACCGCGCCGGCCTGCGAATCGCCCTCGGCGACGAGCGAGATCTCCCGACCGCCGCCGCGCCGCTGGGCCAGATAGTATTCCGTCTTTTTCGCGCATTTGCGAACGGTGATCAGCGAAAGCAGTCCCCACAGGCTGTCCCAGCTTTGCAGTTCGAAGCGGTCCTCCTCGTGGCGGCGGAAGAAGCTCCGCAGGGCCGACTGCACCACGTCCTCCGGGTCGAGTTTGGGGCGGATGCCCGCCGCGATCTGGCTGCGGGCCAGGCCGATCAGCCGCGAGGCAAAACGGTCGAAGACCTCCTGCGCCGCCCGGTCGTCTCCCGCGTGCAGCCGGCCGACAAGATCGCTGAATGAATCCAAGGACTTTCCCCTGGAGAAAGGAAGATCGGATTATGCGTAGCGGCCCGCCGCGGAGCAAGCAAACGCCTGCCGCAGGCCGGACAGGTCGACCGCGGATTTGGCGGATAGCGCGAATGGACACAGAGCACAACGCTCAGCGCAGGCAGCGCGGAATTGTTACGGCTGCCGCAAGAAATTTCTGCCGGGAGGCATCCTGATCGGCTGAGATGTGCAGCGGTCGCGGGTCGCGCTCACTTCAGATCAAACGGCTCGAGCTGATTGGGTCCCGTCTTGATTTCGACCTTGATCTTGCTCGCATCGACATTGGCGTAGGCGCCCTTGAGGCGATCGACGCTATCCACGCCAGCCGTGGATAAATTCTTCTTTGCCGATTGCGGAATCTCGGAGCAGATGATTGTCACCGTGTACTTTCCCGCACGTGCGCCGTCCTTTTGCCCGGTCGTCAGGTGAAACGTGCCGTCCTCTTTGGTCAGGCCGACTGAGTTTTCGACGTTGATGTCGCGCGGGCCATCTGGATGGAAAGCAACGAGCGCCCCGGCCAGCGGCTGGTTCTGGTGCAGGACCTTTCCCTGCACCGGATTCAGGC
>DASRJB010000610.1:0-2305 GCA_035649715.1 Pirellulaceae bacterium | reverse complement strand
CCCCGTCGCCGACGATCGCCAGGACGCGGGCCTGCGGCCGGGCGGTCAGCGCGCCGACCGCGGCGGGCACGGCGAAGCCCATCGACGTGTAATAGGCCGGGCTGATGAACTCGGTCCGCTGGTGGATCGTCAGCTCGCTGGCGCTGAACAGGGCGTCGCCGATGTCGGCGATCACGATCGTCCCGTTGTCGATCTGCTCGTCCAAGCGGGCTATGACCCGCCGGATCGTCAGCGGCGCGTCGGGTTGAATCTGGAAGGGCGAGCGCGGCGGCCGCAGCTCGGGCGGAATCGGCCGCATCGCGACCGAGAGCTCCCGGCCGGCGAGCTGGCTCAGGAACAGATCCAGCGGCACGTGGTGGTAGTGGTGGTGCCGGATACGGAGCTGCTCGCTGGTGGCGTAGATGCACCGACCCGGATCGAGCTTGGCGGTGAAGATGCCCAGGTTGAGGTCGGTCATGAACGCGCCCAACAAGAGCACGCAGTCGCTCTCTTCGACGTACTGCGTCACCTCGGCCCGGCCCATGGCCCCCTCGTACAGGCCGATGTAGAGCGGGTGCTTTTCCGGCACGACGCTCTTGCCCAGGATCGTCGCGGCGATCGGAATCTGGTGCCGCTCGGCCAGCGCGAGCACCTTGTCCTGCAGGCCGAAGCGGTGGATCTCGACGCCGGCGATGATCACCGGCCGCTGGGCCTTGGCTAGGAGCTGCGCCGCCTCTTCGACGGCCTCTTCGGCCACCTGCGGCTCCACCAGCGGCTCGCCGTGGTGCCAGGTGTGCACGATTTGCGGCACGATCTCGACCTGGTCGCGGGGAATCTCGATGTAGCCCGGCCGCTTGTAGCGGACCACGGCGTCGAGTACGCGGTCGATCTCGCGGAACGCGCTGGAGGGGTCAATCAGCTCGGTGCAGGCCACGCACAGCTTCTCGAACACCTCGATCTGCGTGCGAAAGTCCTTCACCTTGTGGTGCAGCAGCGGATTGTTCACCCGCTCGCCAATGCCCGGCGAGCCGCTGATGACGACCACGGGCGACTTTTCGGCATAGGCCCCGGCGATCGAGTTGCAGACCGACAGGCCGCCCACGCAGTACGTCACGCAGACGGCTCCCAGCCCGTTGATCCGGGCGTAGGCGTCGGCCGCGAACCCGGCGCAGTCCTCGCGCGTGCAGCCGACGACCTCGATCGGGCTCTGCTCCAGCTGGCCGTAGAACGTCAGGATGTAGTCGCCGGGAATGCCGAACACGTGCGCCAGGCCATAGTCCTGCAGCCGGCGGATCAGGTACTGGCCGATCGACAGCGGGGCGTTGGGAGCTGGCCCGCGGGGCGAGTCGAGATTCGGCATGCGTCCCTCCTTTTCCCAAAGATACGCGACAGCCGCCCAGGCGGCATCGGGAGATTGCGTGGTCGCTGCGGTACAATTCCGGCCATGGCTACCGAACCCAAAAAGCAGAATCCGAAGAAGCAGGCGATTCAAATGGTGTGCGCTGCTGTCGGCGTGGCCGTCGCGCTCGGGGCGATGGTGGCGCTGGGCATCTCGGGAGCACTACCAGGCGCGCTGTTCGGCGCGCTCGGCGGCGGAGGCGGCGGGCTGATCGGTTGGGTCATTGCCTCGCTGGTGGTCAAGGAACCGTGAAGACCAAGGCGGCGCGGCGCAAACCATTGCTTGATAAAGACTTAAGTTTCAAGCGTAAGTGCCGATTGGGCCCTACGACTCCTTCCATCGTAAAACTCGCGTGAATTCACAGCGCGAACCGCCAAGGGCGGGCATTTGACCTTTCCAGCTAGAACCTTTCGGCTATCATTGACGGCTGGAGCGTTGGCGAGTTCCGGATTCGGCAGTGAGAGAGGCCTCTGGACTGTCCGCTGGGAATGGATTCTCTCCCGCCTTCCAGCGTCACCAATTGGGCTGCTTGAATCGTCCCGGCACGTCGTGTGCATTGAGTGCTACGCCTCGCGGGACGGCTGCCAGCGCCGCAGGTTGTCGTGTGCGGCCGGGGCCTTAGGCCTTGTCGGCTGATTTAGTACGTGCCAGTTCGGCCGCTTGCGAGCCGTCCCGGCGTTTCTAGGGTAGCAGTATGGACCTTTCGAAAGTTCGCAATTTCGGCATCTCCGCCCACATCGACTCGGGCAAGACCACGCTCAGCGAGCGGATTCTCTACTATTCCGGCCGCATCCACAAAATGGAGGAGGTCAAGGGAGATGGCGACGGCGCGACCATGGACTACATGGACCTGGAGCGCGAGCGGGGCATCACCATCACCTCCGCCGCCACGCACCTGGAGTGGGGCGGCTGCCACATGAACCTGAT
>DASRJB010000609.1:0-9039 GCA_035649715.1 Pirellulaceae bacterium | reverse complement strand
GAATCCTCCAGCAGGCTTATCCATTGGCTTACTATCGGCAGGAGTGGAATGCAAGGGTCGGGAGTGGTAAGTGTTCAAATCGGATACTAACCGCAAGGCGTCAGCGAGGGACTTCTTTAATCACGGCGTGCTTACGAAGTCCCTCGCTGACGCTTCGGGTTTGTTTAGAGTCGGTGCCAGCAGCACTGCTTGAACTTCCGGCCGCTGCCGCAGGGGCACTTGGCGTTGCGGCCGATTCGCTGGTCGGCGTGCAGCGTCGAGGAGACGCGGACGCCGGGATCGGAGTCGCGGAGCGAGCGGGCGATCAACTTCTTGAGCTTGATGAACTTGCCGAGGGCCTTCTGGCCCGTGGTGGGACTGGCCACCGCCAGGCGGGAAATATGGTCGGCCAGGCCCTCCAGAAACGCCGCGTCCCGCAGGTCGATCTGGCCGCTGTTCAGCTCCTGGACGACGTCGGGCGGCAGGAAGCTCAGCACCTCGCGGATGGCGGCTTGTGTTTTGACGTCAGGGCGAGGGGTCGGCGGGGCGATAGCATCCATCGAAGCGGCGGTCCTGGGAGTCGTTGGATTGGTTGGCCCCCGTTGCTAATGAGGTACTGCCGGGAAAATGCACCTTGGATGCAGATTTTTTGGTGCGGCGAGCGGAATTGGCCGGAAATTCGGCGGATGGCCTGATGCTACGCAGTCGTCCGGGCGTGGCAACCGCGGATTGCACGGATGTCACGGATGAAGGGAGGCATTTCCCCGACATCCGCGCCAGCAGCGAAATCCGCGGTTTCCCTGCCGTGCGCCGTGAGCTTCGCCCTTTTGAAGAACTTCCGGCCGAGGGCCTGGCAGTCGTCCGGGCGTCGGCAACCGCGGATTGCACGGATGTCACGGATGAAGGGAGGCATTTCCCCGACATCCGCGCCATCAGCGAAATCCGCGGTTTCCCTGCCGTGCGCCGTGAGCTTCGCCCTCTTGAAGAACCTCCGGCCGAGGGCCTGGCTGATGCCAATTTTGCAATTTGCGATGGCCAATTTGCACTTTGCATTCGGTCGGTGAAATGCCGCGCTGGCTTGCGAGGACCGGGAAAATTGCAAATTGCGAATTGAGAAATGCAAATTGCAAATTGCAAAGTGAGGTCGCTACTGGGCTATTTTCCCCCCTTAAAGAACTTCCGCCCCAGGGCCTGGTTGTAGCTGGTCCAGGTGCTGTCGCTGCCCACGTCTTCCTTGAGGATCTGCCCGACGCTGTAGAGCTTGGCGTCGAGGTTGTCGAGCAGGTGCAGGGCGATCGCCTCCAGCGTCATCGGCAGCTTGGGGCTGCCGAACTGGTATTCGCCGTGGTGGCTGACGATCAGGTGCTTGAGTCGCAGCAAGAGCTCGCGGGGGAATTTTTCCGCGGAGAGCCGCTCGGACTCCGCGACTTTGTCTTCCAGCGTACTGATGATCATGACGACGTGGCCGATGAGCTGCCCTTCGTCGCTATAGCCGAACTCGCGGTCGTAAGTCAGCTCGTCGATCTTGCCGGCGTCGTGCAGAAAGGCCCCCAGCACGAGCAGGTCGCCGTCGAGGTCGGGATAGAGGGGAGTGATCGCCCGGCAGGCGTCCATCAGGCTGACGACGTGCGCGAGGAGGCCGCCGCGGTAGGCGTGGTGATTCTTGATCCCCGCCGGAGCGGCCGTGAACTTGCCCATGAATTCGTCGTCGCTGAGGAAGCACTCGGCCAGGTTTCGCAGGTGGACGTTCTTTACTGCCCGCAGCATTTCCGCCAGCCGCGCGGCCAGCTTGTCGATCTCGGCCGCAGTGACGGTGATGAAGTCCTCGTCGTCCACTTGCCGGGCGTCGGCCGGCTCGATGCGGGTGACGATGATCTGCATCTGCCCGTTGTGGACCTGGCTCGTGCCTTGCACCCGCAGATAGTTGCCCGTCTGGACCGAATCGAAATGCTGGTCGGTGGCGTTCCAGAGCATGCCCGTCAGCGCGCCGGTCTTGTCCGTGAGCCGCAGCTGCAGATAGAGGTTGCCGTTGCGGTTGGCCCGCATCTGCTTGTCGGCGACCAGGAAGACCTGGTCGATCGGCTCGCGTTCGCTGAGCTGGTTGATAAACCGGCGGAGGGAAGGCATGGAGTCGGGGGTCGGGCGTCGGGGGTCGGGAGTCGGTGCCGCGAACACGCGCGAGACCGATTCTATGGGGGAATGCGGCGAGCGAATAGCACGCCGAGCGCGCGGCTTGTGAACCGCAGGCATGAACGACATACTCTGTCTCCTGACTCCCGACTCCCGACCCCCGCCGCGCCGTGTCCTCTCCCGCCCAGCCCGACGCTCCCTTCACCGCGCCCCACCCAGGCTCCTCCGAAATGCCGCAGTGGACGACGGGCGAATTGCCCGCGCCGCCGCGGCTGGGCTGGAACCTGTGGGCCCTGGTCGGACCGGGGATCGTGATGAGCGCGTCGGCGATCGGCGGCGGCGAGTGGCTGCTGGGGCCGACGGTCACCGCCCGCTACGGCGGGGCGATGCTCTGGCTGGCGACGCTGAGCATCGTCTTTCAGGCGCTCTATAACGTCGAGATCAGCCGCTACACGCTGTACTGCGGCGAGCCGATTTTTAGCGGCAAGTTCCGCACGCTCCCCGGCCCGCTGTTCTGGATTGGCCTCTACCTGTTGTTCGATTTCAGCACGATCTTTCCGTACCTCGCGGCGAACGCGGCGACGCCGATCCAGGTGATCCTGCTCGGCGGCGAAATCCCCAAGCCCGACCAGGTCGCGGCCCACTGGTGGCTGGCCAAGATCACCTCGACGGTGATTTTCCTGCTGGGCATGATCCCGCTCGTCTTCGGCGGCAAGATTTTCGATTCGCTGCGGGTCGTGATGAGCGCCAAGCTGGCAATCGTGTTCAGCTTCCTGCTGGTGCTGGCGGTGCTCTATTCGCACTGGAGCACCTGGGTCGAGATCGGCAGCGGGTTCTTCAAGTTCGGCAACGTGCCCGTGCGGCACGGCGAAGACTGGAACGGCAACGGCCTGCTCGATCCGGGCGAGGATTGGGACGGCGACGGGCGCCTGGACGTTGTCGAAGAAGTCTCCGCGGACGGCAAGCTGATCGACGCCGACGGAGACGGTATCCGCGACGGCGACAACGCCCAGAACGTGTTCCTGTCGCTGGCCCGCGGCGAGTGGCCGAAGATCGACTTCGGCCTGGTGGCGTTCATTACGGCGATGGCGGCGATCGCCGGCAACGGCGGCCTCTCCAACACGCCGATGAGCAACTACATCCGCGATCAGGGTTGGGGCATGGGCCAGCACGTCGGCGCGATCCCCAGCTTCGTCGGCGGACGCGGCATCGGCCTGTCGCACGTCGGCTGCGTGTTCGAAGTCACCGAGCAGGTGCTGCCTCGCTGGCGGCAGTGGTATTGGAAGGTCGTCCGCGAGCAGCTGCTGATCTGGATGCCCGCCTGCTTCGTCGGCCTGGCCTTGCCCAGCATGATGTCGGTCGAGTTCCTGCAGCGCGGCACGCAGGCCGGCGACTGGAACGGGGCCGTGATGACGGCTAAAGGCGTGCAGGAGCACGTCGCTCAGCCGGCGGCGGGCACGCTGGCCTACGAGTCCGGACTCTCGAACGTGCTCTACGGCCGGGCCTGGGGCAACCTGTTCTGGTCGCTGACGCTCCTCTGCGGCTTCCTGGTTCTGGCGACGACGCTCGTCTCGACCACCGACGGCATCATCCGCCGCTGGGTCGATGCCTTCTGGACCAGCAGCCGGCGGCTGCGCGAAGTCCACCCGGAAGCGATCCGCCACGTCTATTTCGGCGTGCTCCTGGCCTACGTGGCGTTCGGCATGGTGGCCCTCTGGCTGAACAAGCCGGCGGCGCTCATCACCTGGGCGACGCTGGGCTTCAACCTGGCCCTCGGCTTCAGCTGCTGGCACACGCTGGCGATCAACCTGCTCCTCTTGCCGCGCGAGCTGCGCCCCGGCTGGTTCATGCGGATCAGCCTGATCCTCGGCGGCCTCTTCTTCGCCGCTCTGTTCGCGGTGACCGTGCTGGAGAAGCTCGGGGCGTTTAAGTAGTGTTTTTCTCGTGCCCAAGCTCCGCTTGGGCACGCAAGTTAGCGAAGCTCCGCTTCGCGGCATGGCAAGCAGAGCTTCCAGCCGTGCGTTCCCAAGCGGAGCTTGGGAACGAGATCCCTAAGTCGCCAGGTCGCTCGCGAGTCGCTGGAGTCGGAAGCAAGTTTACCGCAGCCAGCCGGGCAGAAGGTCCTTCCAGGAATCGTCCCACTCCGGGAGTTCGCCGCGATTGGGCCCGGGCCGCGGGGTAGCGTCGCCTGAACGCTTGGACCGACTGGAGAGCTCGCGCATCACGGCATCGATCAGCTCCGGAGGCCAGCGGACGTCCGGCCGTAGGTTCTGGCCGGCGGCTGGCCGCGGGCCGGCGGGGTCGCGCGACGATTGCGGCTGCTGGGCGCCCTCGGTCCCCTGTCCCTCGTTGCCGGACCGGCTGGAACCGCTCGCGGCGGCGGGCTGCGAGCGGAGCCAGGCGATTCCGCTGGTGTCGTCGTTGAGCAGCAGCCCTTCGCCTTGCGAATCGACGATGACGCCGTTGGTCACGCCGGACAGGTTAACGAGCAGCCGTTCGTCGGGCTCGATCGCCGTGTCGCCGCTCACCGTGACCGTGATGTTCTGCGAGGTCCAGCCGGCCAGGAAGGTAAGCGTGCCGGTCTTGGACGCGTAGTCGCTGCCGGCGGTCGCCGAGCTATCGGCGGTGGCGTACTGGACGCTGACGTTCCGCCCGCTGGCTTCCGAGAGCGTGACGGTGAATGTCAGGTTGCGCGTGCCGGCGTTGCCTTCCGCGATGGTGGCGTCGGTGATCGACAGCCGCGGCAGCGGATCGTCGTCGGCGATCGTGGCGGCGACCTGCGTGTCGGCGAGGATCACGCCCACGGGCCGCAGCAGGTTGAGCAGAATCGTCTCGTCGGCCTCGTCCCAGCGATCGCCGAGGATCGGAACGGCGATCGACTGGCTGGTTTGTCCGGGAGCCATGACCACCGTGCCGCTCGTCGCGACATAGTCGCTGCCGGCCGTTGCCGAGCCGTTGGCGGTCGCATAGTCCAGCCGCACTTCGTGCGGCAGGGCGACGCCCAACGTGATGGTGAAGAGGGCGGTGGCTGCGCCGCCGTCCCCCTCGACGACCGTGATGTCGCCGATCGAGAGGTTGTCGTCGTCCTGGATCGTGCCGACGGCCTGGCTGTCGGCGAGCGACGCGCCGCTGGGACTGGTTAGCGTGACCAGCAGCGACTCGTCCAACTCGGCGAGCGTTTCGCCGACGATCGGCACGGTGATCGTTCCGGAGGTCCAACCGGCCAATAGCGTAAAGGTCCCGCTGCGCGGCTGATAGTCGCTGCCCGCGGCGGCCGAGCCGCTGGAAGTGGCATATTGCACGCTGATCGTGCGGCCGCTGGCAGCGGAGAGGCTGACCGTGAAGTTCAGGTTTTTGGTGCCCGTGTGGCCCTCGGAGAGCGTGGCGTCGGCGATGGAGAGGGCTGGCGCCGCGTCGTCATCGACGATCGTGCCGACGCCCTGGCTGTCGGCCAGCACGGCGTTTGCCGGCGTCGTGAGATTCACAAACAGCGTCTCGTCGGCTTCATCGCGCAGGTCGGCCAGCACGAGCACGGTCACCGTGCGGGAGGTCTGGCCAGGGGCGAAGAGCAGCGTGCCGCTGTCTCCGACGAAGTCCGTGCCGGCGATCGCGCCGCTGTTGGCGGTGGTGAAATGGACGGCCACTTCGAAGCCAACGGCGGCCGAGAGCGTCGCCGTGAAGGTCAACTCGGCCTGTCCAGTGTCCCCCTCGACGACGCTCGCGTCGCTGATGCCGATCGTCGTGTCGTCGTTCTGGATCGTGCCCAGCCCCTCGCCGTCGAGCAGGGCTGCGCCGCTGGGATTGCTCAGATTGAAGGTGAAGTTCTCGTCCGGCTCGCTCAGCGTGTCGCTCAGGATTGCCACGGAGACGAGCTTGCTGGTCTGGCCGGGGCTGAAGGTCAGCGTACCGGCGGCGGCAGTGAAGTCCGAGCCGGGCATGGCGGTGCCGCCGAGCGCCGCGTAATCGACGCTGACGGCCGACGTGCTCGCGGAGGAGAGTGTGACGTTGAACGTCAGCGACTTGGTTCCGCTCTGACCTTCCGTGACTTTCACATCGTTGACGGCTACGAGGGGCAGCGGATCGTCGCCGGCGATTGTGCCCACCGCCTGGTCGTCGTCGAGCGTGCCGTTGGTCGGAGCAGACAGGTTGAGCAGCACGGTTTCGCTCGGTTCGGCGGCCGTATCGCCGCTGACCGTGACGTTGATCGTTTGCGCCGCCGACCCGGGAAGGAACGTCAGCGTACCGCTCTTGGCCGTGTAGTCGCTGCCGGCGGTGGCGGTGCCGTCGGCCGTTGTGTATTGCACGGTCACCGTCCGGTTGCTGGCAGCCGACAGCGTGAGGACGAAAGCGAGATTCCGCGTACCGGAGTTTCCTTCGACCACGGTCACGTCGGCCACGCGAATCAGCGGCTGCTCGTCGTCGTCGGCGATCGTCACGACCGCCTGCGTGTCCGCGAGCACGAGATTGACCGGATTGGTGAAGTTCACCAGGACCGTCTCGTCCAGCTCATCGGCGCGGTCGCCCAGGACCGGGACCACGATCGATTGCGAAGTCTGGCCCGGGGCAAAGATTACGGAGCCGCTGGCGGCAACGTAGTCCGCGCCGGCGGCCGCCGAGCCGTTGGACGTGGCATAGTCCACGCGGGCCTCCGAACCGAGCGGAATCGCCAGGCTGAGCGTGATGACAGCCTCGAACAGGCCGCCGTCCCCTTCGACCATAGTCGTGTCCGAGATCGACAGGTTGTCGTCGTCCTGGATCGTGCCCTCGGCGGCGCTGGCCTCCAGATCGGCGTTCGCCGGATTGCTGAGCACGAGCGAAAGCGTCTCGTCCGCCTCGGCGGCAGTGTCGCCGCTGACCACAACGCTGATGGTTTGCGAGACCGAGCCGGGCAGGAACGTCAGCGTGCCGCTCCTGGGGACAAAGTCCGTGCCGGCCGCAGCGGTGCCGGCCAGCGTGGCGTACTCGACCGTGACCGATCGCCCGCTGGCCGCCGAGAGGCTGGCGGTAAAATTGAGATTTTTGGTTCCCGTGTTGCCCTCGCTGATTGTCCCGCCGGCAATCGAGAGGCTCGGCAGCGGATCGTTGTCGAGCAGCGTGGCCGCGGCCTGGCTGTCGGCCAGCACCGCTCCGATTGGATTCGACAGATTGACCAGCAGCGTCTCGTTCACTTCATTGAGCCGGTCGTTGAGGACGAGCACGCCGATCGTCTGGCTCGACTGGCCCGGACTGAAGACGAGCGTGCCGCTGGCGGCTGCATAGTCGCTCCCCCCCGAAGCCGTGCCGTTGGCGGTGGCGTAGGCGACGCGCACCTCAAAGCCGACCGCGGTCGAGAGGCTGACCGTGAACGTGACGGTGCCGACGCCGGAATCTCCTTCGGCGATCGTTGTGTCGGCGATGCTCAGGCTGGTGTCGTCGTTCTGGATCGTGCCGAGCCCTTCGCTGTCGAGCAGGATCGCGCCTGACGCGCCGTCCAGGCGCAGCAGCAGCGTCTCGTCCGACTCAGGAGTTGCATCGCCATTGATAACGATGCCGATCGTCTTGTTCGTCTGGCCGGGGTTGAATGTGAGCGTGCTGCTGGCGGCGGTGAAGTCGCTGCCGGGCGTGGCCGTGCCGGCCAGCGTGGCGTACGAAACGGTCACGGTGCGGCCGCTGGCGGCCGACAGGCTGACGCCAAAGCTGAGCGTCTTCGTTCCGGAGTTGCCTTCGGTGATTTTGACGTCATTGACCGACAAAGCCGGCAGCGGATCGTCGTTGGTGATCGTGCCCACACCCTGGCTGTCCGTAAGGACGGCGTTTACCGGGTTGGTGAGGTTGACCGTGAAGGTTTCGTCCAATTCGTTCAGGCTGTCGCCGGCGACCGCCACCGCAATCGTCTTGGTCGTTTCACCGGGCAGGAAGGTCAGCGTGCCGCTGGCAGCGGTGTAGTCGCTGCCGCTCTGGGCGGTCCCGCTGGCCGTGGCATAGCTGACGGAGATTGTCTGGCTGGTGGGCGCGGCCAGGCTGACGGTGAAGACGGCGCTGGTCGAGCCGCTGCTGCCTTCGGCGAGCGTCACATCGGTGATGGTCAGGCGCGATTCGTCGTTCCGGATCAGTCCCACGCCCTGCGCGTCGGCCAGCGTGGCGTTGGCAACGTTCGACAGATTGACGAAGAAGTCCTCGCTGGGCTCTTCGGCCATGTCGCCGAAGATCGTGACCGCGATCATCTTGGTCAGCTCGCCGGGAGCGAACGTGAGCGTGCCGCTTCTGGGCAGATAGTCGCTGCCCGCCGTCGCCGAGCCGCTGGCGGTCGCGAAATCGACCGTGACCATCTCGCCGATCACATTGGACAGCGAAACCGTAAACAGGGCGTCCGTCGTGCCCGAGTCTCCTTCTGACAGGGCCACGTCGCTAATCGTCAGCCGCGGCGGGTTGGCGATGATCGCCAGCGACCAGCTATTGAGCGTGCCGGAATGGAACCAGTTGTCGCCGACCTCCAGCGTCCAGGTGCCCAGGGCGCTGGTTCCGTCCAGCACCGAGAGCGGCGAGCTGGGCCGGAACGAACCCGTAAACGGCGGCGAGCCGCTGGCGATCGGCACGGCGGCTTCGTCGTCGAACACGGTGTTCGCGAAATTCGGCCCGAGGAAGCCCATCACGCCGACCAGCGGAATCCGCACGCCCCCGGGCGAAACGAGCGTCAGCGCCAAAAGCCCCGCGTCCGGATAGTTGATGTCCACCCGCACGTCGAGATCGGCGATGCTCAGGTCCTGGTTGAACGGGATGAACGAGCGCGAGGTCGAGAACATGCTCAGCTGGACCGGCACGTCGCTGGCCGTCGCCACGTGCACGTCGCCGATGACGATCGGGGCGGTGTACTGGTCGTCCGGCGTCTCGCCATTGGCGGCGTCGCCGTCCTGATTCATGGGGTTGCCGGCGCCGTCGAGAATCGCCGGG
>DASRJB010000608.1:0-4196 GCA_035649715.1 Pirellulaceae bacterium | reverse complement strand
GAGTTCATGTCTTTCCGCGCGTTGGCGACGGCCATGTTCCACAGGCGGGCTTGCAGCCGCGCGGACTCGGACAGGATGCCCTTCACCCGCTCCGGTTCGAGGCTGCCCGCCTGGGCGAACTTCACGCGCGCATCGACGTATTGCCGCAGCAGCGCGGCGGCTTCATCGCGATCCGCTTCCGGCAGAAAGTCTGACCGCTGCCAGGCGGTACGGATGGCAACGGCTTCCTCCCGCACCAGCGCCCGCTTGGCGGCATGGCGCTCCGCCACGAGTCCGAACGCGAACGCCAACATGAACGCCGCCAGCCCCAGGATGGCGCCGGCGATGGCCGAAACCGGCGATTCTTTTTCATCCTCGGACCGCTGGTGCCTGGATTGCCCGAGCCGATAACCAAATTCGATCGCAGCCATCACGAGGCAGATCGTCAGGGCGAAGATCGCCCAAATGGGAATGGCATCGATGCGCATCGGTGATCCACCTCGCAAAGTCTCGTGCGTCAATCACGCACTCGATTGCGTGACCGGCATCAGAGCCGGTTGGCCTGGGATGTTTTGGAGAAGCAGAACTTCGCGCCCAGCAAATGGGAAGTCCTACCGCGGCTTTACCTTGAACGCTTCGCGCCAGCCGTCGTCGTAGGCGCGCGAAAAGAGCATCTGCACGTGCTCGGCGCGCTCGTGCGGCTCTTCGAGGACGATCGTCAGTCCTTCGCGGAGGCGAGCCAGGCGCGGATCGTCGGCGGCCGTGCCATCGGCGCGGCCCAGGCGGTCGAATGCGGCGGCGAGGTCGAGAATCTTGCACCGCATTTCCAAGAATTCGCGATTCAGGATTTCGGGCGCGGAGAGAGGCTGGGACATTGGTGTACTTGGACGAATGGAGCGGCGAACGGCTCAACTGCTAGTTTCCTACCGCGGCCAGCGAAAATCAAGCGCGCGGCGAGGCAGCTGCCACTCGCCGGCAGACGCCTGATGGGCCAAAATACCGTTATGGAACTCGACGACGAGCTCTGCCTCTGCTTTCACGTAACAAAGCGGAAGGTGGTTAACTTCATCCGCATCGAGAAGCCCAAGCGGCCGGCGCAGCTCAGCGAGTGCTTTGGCGCGGGGACGGGCTGCGGCTGGTGCCGGCCGTTTCTGGAGCGTCTGTTCGAGCAGGCCGTGCTGGGCGGCGAAACGAGCGTCGATTTTCCGACGCCCGAGGAATATGCCAAGTTGCGCGGCAAATATGTCCGCGCCGGTGGCGGCACTCCGCCGCCCGGGGCTGCCCCGATTCCGGATGACGCCGAATAGTTCGCTAAGCGCTCGGCAACTAGCAGGGCGGAAAAGAATCCGTTAAGATACCGCCCCGTGGCGACCGCCGGCAATTCCTCGCACGGTATCACTACGCAATCTCGATCTTGAACGAACATGGCGCGCAAAGTTGTCAATCGCAAAGAGTTACGTGCTGAGGCCGAAGCGGCGGAGGCCCTCGGAAAAGCCGGCGAAGCTGCGGCCGGAGCGGACGGCACAAAGAAGGCCAAGGCCCCGGCCGAAAAGAAAGCACCGGCCAAACGCAAGAGCCGCAGCAAGACCGCCGAGCCGGAACGCCGCAAGCTCTTCTGGGGCGTGTTCAATCAGTCGCTGAAGCGAGTGGCCCTCTTCGATCACACGCAGCGAAAGGCCGCGGAAGCCAAAGCGGCCGAGCTGACCTCCGGCGGCAAGAATCCGCACTTCGTGATGAAGGTGAAGGAAACGATCTCGCAATAGGCCGGCCGGTACGCCGGGCCCGCTGCGTCGCTTACATTGAAGGTCATGACAGGAGCGGCTTACGCCGGGTGACCAGTCATGACGCTGCTGGATCCAGCCTCGTGTTTTCGGGCCCTCGTGCGGCCGCGGGCGATAGCTCCCGACTCGGGCGAGGTTCTGCCCCTGGAGGATCTGGCCGCCGAGCTGCTCCAGCCCCGAAGCCGCCGGCTGATCGAAATCTCCGGCGGACCGGGCGCTGGGAAAACAACGGCCTTGCGGCATCTGGCCGCCACGCTGCCGGCGGCCGCGGATGCCGTGTTTCTCGACGACGCCCAGGCGGAGGAGATTGGCGTCTACGCCGGACAGCGGAACGTGTTTTTCGCCAGCCGCGAGACGGAAAGGTCCGACATCGTCTTGCGGCTCGCCCCATGGGGCGACGACGACCTGATCGAATGGCTGCTGGCGGCGGCCCCGCAAAGGTGCGGCGACGTGATGGCCCGCCTCCACGCCGCGGCCGACAAAGAGGTGCTCCGCGGCAACCCGACGCTGTGGCACGTGGCGCTCGACCAGTTCCTGGATGACGCCTCGCTCTCGACGATTCGCGGGGCTGTCGTGGCCTGGCTGGCAAAGCTGCTGAAACTTCCCAAGGAGCGCCGGCTGGCCGCCGACTTCTCGCTGGCCATTTTGCTGCGAGATCCTGTTGAGGCCCTGCGCGCCTTCGAGCGGCTGTGCCCCGACCATGTGCCACGCGATCGCTACCGGCCGCTGCGGCACGCGTTCGTCCAGCAGCTCCTGGCCGCGCAGCGCCTGGCCAACCTGATCCGCTCGGGAGGAAGTTGCCCCGCGCTGCACGCGTCGCTCCCCTTGCCGCTCATCGAGGAGTTGGCGCTGTGGGTGCGTTCCGATCCAGCCGTCGGCGAGGCGCTGCGGTCGATCATGAAGAGCGACCGCAGCCGCGATCATGCCCAGGCGGCGACGATCCTCTTTGCCGCCGATCCCGCCTGGCGACCCGACGAGAGGCAAGTCGCGCATCTGTCCGGCGGCGCGTTTCCTGGGGCGCAGTGGGCGGGCCTGCGACTGCCGAGCCAGGCATCGCAATCGAGCGACCTCTCGGAAACGAATCTCACGTCGGCTAGCCTCACTCAGGCAGTGCTGGACGGTGCGTCGCTGCGTAAATCCGTGCTGGCCAGGGCGCGGCTCGACAAGGCTTCGCTGGCGCTGGCGGACGCCCATCAAACCGATCTGTCGGGTGCTAACCTGACTGCGGCCAACGCGTCGTACATGCTTCTCAGTTGGGCCAACCTGCAGGGCGCTCTGTGCGACGACGCAACATTGACCGGCGTGAACCTGGAAGGTGCCGATTTGCGCGGAGCCAGGTTTCGCGGCGCGAACCTCGAGCGAGTGGTGTTGCGCAGCTGCCAGGTGGAAGGCACAGATTTCCAGGGGGCCAATCTGCGTGGGGCCAGTCTGCCCAGTCTCGTCCTCCGCGAGGCGGAGCTGCAAAACGCCTGCTTCGAAAAGGCCGACCTTTCGCACTGCGACCTGGAGGGAGTCTCGCTCCCCAGCGCCAACTTCTTTCATGCGACACTGACCGGCGCGTATCTCACCGGGTCGCGCATGCCCGCGGCCGATTTTCGCCGCGCCAGCCTGTGCGGGGCCGGGCTGGCCGACATCCACTGGGAGGGAGCCGACCTTCGCGGCGCCGATCTTCGCGGCTGTACGTTTCATATGGGCAGCAGCCGCAGCGGCCTGGTCGGCAGTCCTTATCCGGGCCACGGCAGCAAAACGGGTTTTTACACCGACGACTACAACGATCAGGACTTCAAGGCCCCCGAGGAAATCCGCAAGGCCAACCTGTGCGGTGCGGACCTCCGCGGGGCGATACTCGACGGCGTGGATTTCTATCTCGTCGATCTCCGCGGCGCACTGTTCGACGCGGCTTATGCCGAGCATCTGACGCGGTGCGGCGCGATCCTCTACGACCGCTGCGCGTAGATTCGCGGCGCGCTTCAGGTCTGGAACCGCTGGCGGACCTCGTCTTTGTAGAGCGTTGTCATGGCCCACGCGCCGAACGGTATGCCCAGAAAGCAGCAGGGGCCGAGGCAGGGGATCATGGCCACGATCGACGCATAAAAGGCGTGCTGGTAGTTGTTGAGCGTTTTCATCTGCCACGCGCCGTAGAGGCAATAGCCGCTGGCGGCGAGGATCGCCACGCTCCAGATCAGGCGAACCACAATCGTCACGATGTGCGAATCGTCCGCTTGTGCCATGCCGCCAATCACCAGCAGCAGCAGATCGAAGGGAATTGCCAACAGGAACACGCCGATGCTGATGCCCGACACGATCATCAGCGAGAGCGCGGGCGCTTGGACCGAATTGATCACTTCCTGCCGCGCCGCTTCGACCGACTGCCGCGCCTGGTTGTAAAACTGTTCTGACAGCGGGGACTGATAGGGGTTCGACATAGGTGCTACT
>DASRJB010000607.1:0-17230 GCA_035649715.1 Pirellulaceae bacterium | reverse complement strand
AGCGGATCGATGCCCACGACATAGTATGTCGCCTCGATCGGGTTGCCCCCTTCGTAGGTGAGCTTGACGATCAGCTTCCGCGGTCCGGCGTCGGCCTCGGCGGGCAGCTCTTTGACGATCTCATAGCTGGCGAGCTGCTCGCCAGCGGCCCAGTCGGCATCGATGCCGCGCACGGTCGCGCCCGAAGGAAGCTTTCCGGCCGGTTCGCCCGTCTGGCCGTTTTTCCAGGCGTCGAGCGCGAGCTTCAGCGCGTCCTGGGCGTCGTTCCCCTTGGGAATGTAGCTGGTGGACGAATTGCCGCCGCAGCCAGCGAGGGCCACGGCGACCGAAAACAATAGAGCGATGCGAAGGTTCATAGTCTGACTGAAATAGAAGGTTTTTGAGAATGGAATTGATTTTGAGTTTCGATTTCACGCCCCGGCTCTTCCATCTGATGCATCCTCTCCCACCGCCGCTTCCGCACCCAGTAAAACATCAGCGGCAGCAGCAGGTCGATCACTTCATCCGCCACCAGAATGCCGCCGAGGACCGGCGCCGTCATCGGGCGGATCACTTCCGAGCCGATCCCTGTCGCCCACAAGAGCGGCGCCAGGCCGAGGATCGTCGTGGCCTCGGTCAGCAGCTTGGGACGCAGCCGGTGGGCCGCGCCGCGGATCACCGCCTCCCGCAGCTCGGCCAGCGAGCCAATCTGCCCGATGCCGCCGGCCTGTTCGACCGCGTCGCGGAGGTAGACGAGCATGATGATGCCGGTGGCCGCCGCCATGCCGAAGCAGGCCAGGTACCCGATGGCGACCGTCACCGACGTCGTGTATCCCAGCAGCCACTGGAGTAGCAGCCCGCCAGCCAGCGCGCCGATGACCGCGGGCACCACGAGTAGTGCATCCGCCAGGTCGCGGTAGGTGAAGTACAAAATGCCGAGAATCACCACGAGCACCAGCGGCGCGACCAGCCACAGCCGCGCTTTGGCACGGACCTGGTGCTCGAACTGGCCGGTCCACTCCAGCCGCACACCCGCCGGCAGCGACACCTTCTGGGCCACGATTTGCCGCGCCTCGCGGACGAAATCCTCGGCGTCGCGATCGCGGACATTGAGCCGCACGTAGTTTCGCAGCGATCCGTTCTCGCTCTTGATGCTGGCCGGCCCCTCGCTGATGGCGATGTTGGCCACCTGGCCGAGGTAGCAAAGCCCGTAGGACAGGTTTTCAACCTGTCCTGGCGAGATGGAGGTTTCTTCGTTTTTGGACAGGTTGGAAACCTGTCCTACGATGAGGCGCTTGAGCGATTCCACATCCTCGCCGGTGGCCGAGGGAAACCGCACTCGCACCGGCATTCGCTCGCGCCCCAGCGAAAGCTGCGCGGCGGTCGTGCCGCCGAGTGCCGCTTCAATCGCAGCGTTGACGTCCCCCAGCGGAATGCCCAGCTCGGCCGCCGCGTCGGGGCGCACGTCGATGTCGAGATAACCTTTGCCGCGGACCGGATCGGCCACAACGTTGCTGGCGCCGCGTACTTGCTTGAGGACTTCGGCGACCTGCTGGCTGGCGGAGACGACATCGTCCAGCTTCGGCCCCAGAACGCGAATGCCGACGGTCGTGTTGACGCCGGTCGCCAACATGTCCACACGGTTCTGGATCGGCATGGTCCAGACGTTGGTCCAGCCGGGCATTTGCAGGGCCTGGTCCATCTCGCCACCGAAGCCGGACAGATCCCTGCGGTTGGCGCGGGCCAGCGAAATGTGGCGCGCCAGGCGCGGCGCTAGCTCCGCCTGCACGCCATCGAGCACCGGCAGCGGATCAATTTGCGGCGGGGCATAGCTGGCCGTGCCGTGATGGCTGGTGACCGCGGTAGCCAGCGGCCGCGACAGGCGAAAGCGGTGAAGCTGCGCCAGCTCAGCATTCAGTTTTTCATCACGCACGGAAAGCCGCGCCAGCAGGTCCTCCAGTGCCAGCCGCGCCACGAGCAAGCTGGCCCGCTGCGCCAGGTCGAGATCGAGCCGCCGCACGTGGTCGCGCCACGCTTGCCGATAGTGCGCCTCCAGCGACGAAAGCAGCGACAGATTCAGGGGCCGATCCGCGGCCACGTACTTTTCTGTTTGCAAGTAAGTTCCGATCCAGCGCTCCGCTTCGGCCGCTTCCAGCTCGGTAGGAAGCTGCGCCAGCCGCGCCTTGAGACTGGCTGGAAATTTCGACGCCAGCAAAGCGGCCAGGCCGCGATTGCCGCCGGTTAGCGCGCCGGCCGACTGCGCCTGCCGCAATGCCGCGGTCGCCGCCGCCATGGCCAGCTCGCCGCCCAGCGCCTGCTGATGCTCGCGGTTCTGCTGCCAGGCGACCTCGCGCATCAGGATGTCGAACTTCGGCGCGATCGCGGCGGCACTATCGGCGATGGTCGCTGCCCGCTGTGCCGGCCGCGGCCCTTCTATGAGCCGCCGCGCGACAAGTTCGTCGAGCGTCCGCTCGATACTGCGCGAAAGGGCGGGGCTGGAAAGTTTTCTCCGCGGCCAGAATTCCTGCGGCCGGAAGCTGATCATCGTCTCGATCATGTCGATCGGCGCCGGGTCAGTCGGCGTGTCGGCCCGCCCCGCCTTCCCCATCACCATGGCCACTTCCGGAAAGCGGCACAGCACCATGTCGCGGGCCTTCAGGTCGTCGGCCGCCTGGCTCACCGACGCCCGCGGCACGGTGATCGGCATGTCCATTGCCGTCCCTTCGTCCAGCGGCGTGATGAACTCGCTGGCCAGCGGCTGCATGTGGCGGTCGGCCGTGAGCGCGACAACCACGAGACTGACCGACAGCAGCGCGGCCGCGACGCGGCTGCGGGCGGTGGCGACAACCGCCAGCACCCCGATCGCTAGAGCCGCCAACAGCAGCACCGGCCATCCGGCCAGTCTGAGCCCCAGGGGCGCAAAACCCACCAGGAACGTGACCGCGACGACCCATATCAGCCACGCCGGCCGATCGAGCGCCAGCTTGAGGAGCGGCAGGTATGCGTCCATCAGACCGCGGACCAGCGGGCTGTCGCGCTCGCTGCGAATCCGCCCCCGCACCAGCAGCGTGCACAGCGCCGGCACGAGCGTCACCGCCAAAAGTGCCGAGGCCAGCAGCGCCAGGGTCTTGGTCACGGCCAGCGGGCGGAACATGCGCCCTTCCAGCCCGCCCAGAGCGAAGACCGGCAGGAACGACAGTAGCATGATCAGCACGGAGAAGAAAATCGGGCGGCCGACCTGCTGGCAGGCGGCAATCACCATCTGGCGTACGTCTCCACGGACCGGCTGATCCGCGAACCGCCGGTGCAGATGGTGCATCACGTTTTCCGCCATCACGATCGACGAATCGACGAGCACGCCGATGGAAATCGCCAGCCCGGCCAGCGACATGATGTTCGTCTCAATGGTTGCCAGGCCACTGGCCCGCAGCCCCCACAGCACCAGAAATGAGGAAAGCACCGCCAGCGGCAGGGAGACGGCAATCACCAGCGACGCGCGAAAGTGCAACAGGACTAGCACCACGCACAGGCTGGCCACGACGATCGCCTCCAGCAGCGTGCTGGTCACCGTCCCCACCGCCTGGCGGATCAGCGGCGAGCGGTCGTAGCCGACCGTAACGTAGACGCCGTCGGGCAGCGACGGGGCGATCTCGATCAGCTTTTCCTTCAGCCGCTGCGCGACGTCGAGCGGGCTTTCGCCATAGCGCATCAGCACCACGCCGCCAACCACTTCATTGCCATCCATTTCCAGCACGCCGCGGCGCGGACCGGGGCCGAGGGAAACGTCGGCGATGTCGCCGAGCTTCACCGTGCCGTGGGCCGTGGGGAGAACGAGGTCACGTAGAACGGACTTCAATCCGTTCCAATCTGCTGGGTCATCAGCGGAATCCGAGGAACGGTATGAATTCCGGTCTACGCGAGTGCGGACAAAATACTCCGCCGTCGGCGAATGGGCCACCTGCCCCGCCGGCGACTCAAGCGCCCGGCGAATCTCCGCAGTCACGGCGGCGATCGAGATTCCCGCATCGCTCAGCTTTTGCGGATCGACCGTCACGTGCAGCTCCCGCGGCATTCCGCCGACGCTGGCCACCTCGGCCACGCCTTCGACGCCGGCCAGCGGCGTGCGCACCTGCCAGTCCTGGATTGCCCGCAGCTCACCGAGATCGCGGCCAGCGCCGTGCAATGTGTACCAGAAGATCTGCCCCGTGGCCGGACCGTCGGGTGCCAGCCGCACGCTGGCCCCGGCGGGAAGATCGGCAAACGTGGCCAGCCGCTCGCTGGCGGCGCGGCGGGCCGCATCGACGCTCGTCCCTTCCGCGAAGATCAGGTGCAATAGCGCGTAGTTGAATTCGCTTGAGCCGCGGAGCGTTTTCACGTCCGATAGCTGCCGCAGATGGAGCGAGAGTGGATACGTCAATTGCTCTTCGATTTCCTGGGGCGAGTGCCCGGGCCACTGGGCATAGACGATGAGCTGCGTTTCCGACAGGTCGGGAATGGCATCGATCGGCGTTTCCCAGGCGGCCCAGGCGCCGAGCACCGCCAGAATTGCCGCCAGCGCCACGACCAGCCAGCGACGGCGGACCGACCAGTCGATCAGCGCGTCGATCATGGCACTATGGGCTCCGCGGTTGAGCCATTGCCCGATTGGCGCACGCGGGACTTGCATGCCGCGCAGCACAAAAACACCGGCTCCCCTTCCACTTCGACGCGAATCAGCGGCCCCATCGCGCCCAGGGCCATGCGCGTGATCGGGCAGACCTTCTGGCGGCGTGCCAAAAGCAGGTCGTCCGGCGGCAGGTTCAGCGCGCCGAGCAGATCGGGCGTTTGGCCTGCTGCCGACGAAGCCGCGGCAATCACGGCCGACGAGCCGCTGCCGGCCGCGGAACCCGCCCCGAAGTAGCTGGCCGCCAGGCTGGGATTGAGCCGCGTCTCGGCATCCAGGAGAAACGCGCCGGCACTGGCCACCCGCTGTCCCGGCGACAATCCCGACAAGACCGGCAAATAGCCGCCTTCCTTCGCCCCCAGCTCGACCAGCACGCCGTCGAACATCCCTGGCATCGTTTCCACAAAGACGATTTTTTTCGATCCGGTGTCGATCACTGCCGACTCGGGGACGACGAGCACTTCGCCCGGCGGAACGTACGTGACGACTCTGGGGCTGTTGCACGGCCGCTGGCAGTGCGGGCAGCTTGTTCCGGTCTCGGAGTGATGCTCGCCTGCGTGCCAGCGGCAGGACCACTCCAATCGCTGATCGTCGCGCAAGCGGCGTTCTTCCAGCGGGCGGTCGTCGAAGGGGCATTTGCCGCCGCCCGCGCGAATCCAGCCCGGATGATCGGGACAGACGAAATACGACCGCGGTGCTCCGTCGGTCAGCGGCGGCAGCTCGCGCGGCTGCGAGCGGTACGGCTCGATGCTCGCCAGCGGCACGCGCGCGATCACGTCGAGGCTCGCGCCGGAAGCCAGTTGCTGCGGCGCATCGCTCACGCGGATCTGCAGCTCGTGCGACTGGCCCGCGCCGTCCGCCGCGGCGACCGATTTGATCGTGCCCGCCAGGCTCGTCCCCGCCGGCAGACGATCAGAACGAAGCTCGACCGGCGCGCCCGCCGCGGCATACGGAACGTCCCAGGGGCTGATCGGCGCGGCGACGAGATCCTTCTCACGCAGAGTGCCGCGTGTGCGAAACTCGTGCGCCAGCGGCAAGTAGCCAACGGGGCTGGTCTTGATCCCGGCAAGCTGGACCCGATAGGGGGAAATCTGCATCCGCGCGGTGACGCCCTCCGGCAAGAGCTGGCTCTCACCCCTGGTCCGCCGCACCAGCGGCATTTTGCAGACGGGGCATTTCTCGGGCCAGGCGGCCAACACGCCCGGGCACATCGGGCAGAAATACTCGGTGTCGGGCGACACGCCCCGCTCGGTCAGCGCTTCGCCCGACAGCCATACCACCGCGCGGTCCCACAGCGCGCCGAGCTGGTTCCACAGCGCGATGACGGCAAACAGTCCGGCCACGGCCAGCACGAACCGCAGCCGCATCCACAGGACGCGGGCGGCCAGACCAAAAGTTTGTTTAATGGTTGCGGCCATCGGTGGGCAAAATCTCAAATCTCAAGCACCAAACATGCACGAATGACCAATGACCAAATCCCAATGACCAATGAACCCGCGTTTGGCTCGCACCATTGGTCATTGGTGCTTGGGATTTGGTCATTCCTGCTGCGGCGGGTTCGCCGCCGCAGCAGGTGGCATCTTGTGCTCCCAGTGCGTCACCATCTGGTAGTCCTCCTGGCGGAAGACCCACAGCGGATCGATGCCGACGACCAGATAGTTGATCTTTTCTTCGGCGGTTGGATTCTCCAGTTGCACGCGGACGGCAAACAGCCGCCCTTCGTCGGACGGAAGTTCGCCGACGATCTCGTATTTGGCCAGCTTCTGGCCGGCGCGGCGGTGCGTGTCCCCGACGTGGACCGCCGGCTTCCCTTCGATCCGCCCGGGCGGCTCGCCGTCTCGCCAGGCTACCAGCGCCTTATCGAGCGCTTCCCGGGCCGCGGCCGTCTTGGGGACGTAGTCCTGGCGCGTGCGGCCGCCACAGCCGGCCACGGTGATAGCGACAAACACCAACACGTGCATTTCGAAATGGCGCGTCACGGAAAAGACCCAAACCATTGGCTAGAACGCATCTTTATCCAGCGCCTCATAGCCGTTCCGCGTCCCCAGGGCCCGCCACGTCAGCACGTCGATGTTCTCGCTGACGTACTTCACGGACGCGTCCGTCAGGCAGGCCATTACGCCGTTGGGATGATTGCTGCTGGGGGGCACCTGCATCGCCATGTTGGTCATCGTCCCCGGGAACGGAATCCCCGCGCACGATGGATAGTTCGGCGGCGCGACGTGGTTGTAGAGCGTGCAGCAGTTTTCACCCATCACCCAGCTATAACCCCACTTGCTGGTCAGCGGCGTCGCCGTCAGCGGGTTGGTCGCATTGCAGGTGTTGAACGTGTCGTCCAGCGTCGTCTGACTGGCGATCACGAACAGGTCGCTCCGCTTGTCGGGACTGCCGCGGCCGCGCAGCTTCTCGCTGAAGATCAGGGTGTTGCTGGTCCCGTCCACGACCTGGCCCATCGACACGCCGCTCAAGAAGTACAGCATTCCGCGGTTGGTTTCCGACGGGAGGGTGTCGCTCGGCCCCGCCGGCAGGTCGCCGCGGTCGCAGAGGAAGGTCCCTCCTTGATTGCCGCAGTAGTTATTCTGCCCGGGCCAGTCCTGCGGCGTATTGAGACCGTCGGAGGGGCAGAGGAACGATGGGATATACATCTTGCTGGGGATCACATTCATGCCGTTGGCGTTGGCGTAGGCGGGCATGAAGTTGATCACGCCCCCCATGCCGGGCGTGGCAGGGGCGAAGTTGAAATTGATGCTGTCCCAGATCGGCTTCTGCTCCATGTAGGGCAGGATCAGGGAGTGCGCGGACCAGCGAGCGTAGCCGGCGGCGCCGGGGTAGCTCGGTCCTTTGCCGAAGGGGAAGACCCGCAGCGTGTCGTGATACAGATGCAGGGCGACCCCGATCTGCTTGAGGTTGTTGCTGCAATGCGTGCGGCGGGCTGACTCCCGCGCAAATTGCACAGCCGGTAAGAGTAGTGCGACCAAGATGCCGATGATGGCGATGACCACCAGCAGCTCGACCAGCGTGAAAGCGTGGCGTGGACGGGACATGAACGGACCCTTGAAAAATGAAAAGATAAAAACGAATCCTGGGGAGCGTGCGTCAAGGCCGGCAGTGGCCTTGTTAACCAATCGTCCGTAAGGCTTATACCCCGCTGGGGAAACCCCGCTTTCGCGAGGCATCGCATTTCCGCGGGTAAGGGGCGCCTGCGTAGGCGCTACAATCATTGCGAATCGAACTGCCCCCCAAGGGAGCCGGCGCAAATAGACGCTGGCGCATGCGCCGGGCGTGCTCTCTGGCCGGATCCGGGCCGCCAGGGCGCGATGGTTCGCGCAGGCTCAAGCGGCCGATCAGGCGCAGGGCCGCGGAGGGTGAAAGATGCTCAAGATCGCGTCCAGCGGCCGGGCCAAGATGTCTTCGCGGGCCCATGAGCTGCGCTCGCGGGCGAAGGTCGTTTCGCTCGTTGCCGCCAATGCGGGCGTTTCGCTGCGGTGCTGGATCTGCACTGGCGCGGGGGGCGCCGGCGGTGCGGTCGGCTGGCCGCTGCAGCGCGGTCCGCGGCAGGGGAGCGGCATCGCGGGTCGATGGTCGGTTGGCAGACCGCTGCTCTGGGCCGCGGCTCGCGAATCGGACGCCAGCGAATGGTCCATCCCCGCGCCCGTGAAGATTACATAGTCACCGCAGGCGGCCAGCGCAGCGCGCGGCACGAGACCTGTCAGCAGCACAAGTAATACTGCCGCAGCCCAGCCCCGGGCGCGCTCGGATGGTTCATACATGCACGTCATCCGCGGACGAAACCGACCCTAAACCCCCATCCTTTAAGGATATTCGTCCACGCCACGGGCTGCAAGGGAATTGTCGCGTGGGTGGTGAATCCGTTTTGCCTTTCCTGCCTAATTCCCTGGCTGGTTTAGGGTCGGTGCCGCCGGCGTGCTCGCTCGATTGGCTCGCAACTGCTCCGCCAGCAAATCGACTCGCACTTGCAGCTCTTCCGTCCGCGCGTGCCAGATTTCGCTGTCATGTGCCGTGGCCGAGAATTTCTCAAACCAAGCGCGATGGTGAAGCCACCACCCAATCGCGAGCGCGACCACGAACGTCAGCCAGAGCAAATCGCGGATCGTGAACTTGAACATGGTCAATGTTACAGCCCGAATGCTTTGTAAACCCTACTCGACGCCGCCTGGCTTGGCAGAAGCGCTAACCGCGCTGGGAGCTGTAGCGGCGGCTTGTTTGGGATCGACGACATGGGTCTGACCGCCAGCGCTGGTGATGGAAAGACCTGCTCGCTCCACGGCACGGTGGAGTTCGATATAGGCGCGTCGGTATTCATCGTGGTGGCGCTCCGCCACGGCCTGAGCATGACGTGAATCGAGTGCCGCACGCTCCAATTGCCGCCGGTCCACCCACCAGGCGGCCCCTAGGGCTACAACCAGAGTCAACAGCAGCAAATCGCGGATGGAGAACTTCATGAGCGGCTGCGCAGCAAGGGAAGGAAGTGAGCGGCAAAGAGCGCAATTGGCAACAGCCAAACCAACAAGCCCAACAAATACCTCCCACCGACGGTCGCGCTCATCGAAAGCCCCACGAAGTAGACACCCGCCAACAGCGGCGGCGCCACCAGCAGCACAATCAGCAGCGTGCGAAGTGAGAAGCGGACCATGGGGGTGGGCCAGCCCAAAGGGGTCGGGAGTCAATTCGGGGAAAACGTTTTTCCACTTGCAAAGTTATCGGCCCGAATCGACTCCCGACCCCGCTAGTCGTTCAGCCGCTCAGGCCAAGATCTCCCGCACCGCCTGGCCGCCGTGCGCCACCGGCACCGGCCGACCGCTGCGGTCCCGCACCGGCATTTCCGGATCGATCCCCAGCAGGTGGTAGATCGTCGCGCAAATGTCGCGGATGTGGACCGGCTTGTCCTTGATGAACGCGGCCTGCTCGTCCGACGCGCCGTGGATCATGCCGCCGCGGATTCCGGCCCCCGCCAGCAGCACGCTGTAGCAGAACGTCCAGTGATCGCGGCCGCCGTCGGCATTGATTTTCGGCGTCCGTCCCATTTCCCCCATCGTCACCACCAGCGTCTCGTCCAAAAGGCCCCGCTCGTGCAGGTCGGCGACGAACGCGGAGTAGGTCTGGTCGAACGTCGGCAACAGCGTCTCCTTGAGCATGGGAAAATTCCGCTGGTGGGTGTCCCAGCCCGCCTTGCTCACCTCGAACCGCTTGGAGAAGTTGTCGTAGCTGACGTTCACAAACCGCACGCCCCGCTCCACCAGCCGCCGGGCCAGGAGCGTGGCCGAGCCGAACAGCGTCCGCCCATAGCGGTCGCGCACCTTGTCCTCTTCGCGGCTGATGTCGAACGCCTCGCGAATTTTCGCCGACGTGAGCAGCTCAAAGGCCAGCCGCTTGTGCCGCGGCAGGCTCCCCAGCGCGGGCCCGTCGTCGAGCCCGCGGCGCTGCTCGTCGAGCTGCTCGACCAGCCGCTGGCGGCCGGCCAGCCGGTCGAGCGTGATCCCCTCCTTCAGCTCGATGTCGGTCAGCCGCGGCTCGCCGCGGACGATCTGCGGCTTCCAGATGTCGTCGGGCGGGTGGTCCACGAAGGCGGTGCACTCGGTGCAGAACGGATCGTAGCGGCGGCCGAGAAACCCGCCGTGCGGCCCCGCCTTCTTGCGGACCTCGCCCCAGCCGAGCGGGCAGGGGAGATAGGCATACGTCGGCAATTCTTTGGGGACGTCCCGCTCCAGGTACGCGCACACCGAGCCCATGCTGGGCGGATCGCTGTCGCGGAATTCCTCGTCGGGCAGGTTGACGTCGTAGCCGGTGTACATCGGCAGGTTCTTGTGGCAGCCGCCGTTGTGATACACGCTGCGGACGACTGCCGCCGTGTGCATCCAGCGGCTGGTCAGCGGCAGATGCTCGCAGACCTCGATGCCCGGGTTACTCGTGGCAATCGGCTTGAATTCGCCGCCGACGCCGCCTGCCGCGTGGGGCTTCATGTCGAACATGTCCTGCGTCGGCGCTCCTCCCTGGAGATAGAGGAGCACGACGCTCTTGGCCTTGGCGGGGCGGAGGTATTTGCCGGGGGACTCTTCGAGCGCCAGCAGCGACGGAACATTGAACAGGCCCCCCAACAGCGACAGCGCGCCGGCCCTGAGCGTCTCGCGGCGCGTGGGACCGGAGCAGGGGCGGCGCGTGCTGCCGAGAAGCGTGATGGCGGTCATGATTGTGAGTCTAGGGGATGGGCGCCTGTAGCGACCGCAGGAACAAGGTCAGTTGCAGCCGCTCGTCCGCCGAGAGCCGGATAAACTGCCGCACCGAGCGGGTCGCTTCGCCGCCGTGCTTGGCGATCGCCTGTTCGATGGTGTCAGCTCGGCCGTCGTGCAGGTAGGGAGCCGAGTCGCGCAGGCCCCACAGCGGCGGCGTCCGCCACTCCTGCCGCGTTGCCCCGATCAGCTTGCTCTCGTCCACCGGCTCAGCCGCCGCCGCCGCCAGCGGCGGCACCGGGCCTTTCAGCTCTTCTTCTTCCGTCGCATTCGGCGCAAAGCCGGCGTAGTTCCCCGAGTCGCTCAGCTCCTGCCCCATGTCGTGCAGCAGCAAATCGCTGTATATCCCTTCCACGTCGCCGAGCTTTTCCGTGTGGCAGGCGGCGCAGCCAACCGAGGCAAACAGCTTGCGGCCGCTGTCGAGATACTCCGCCTCCGTCCTGTGCGCCGTCGCACGCTCCTGCGGCGCAGGAAGACTGGCCACAAACGCGATCAGCGCGTTGCATTCCCTCTGCGTCAAGTCGAGCCCTTGCGGGACGTACTCGGGGCGCTGCGGCATTCCCGACTGCGGCTCGCCGGGCACGTTCAGCCCCAGCTCGACCGCGCAGGCGGTGAGGACGAACTCGCTCAGCCGCGCCTTCTGTCCCTTCCAGCCGAACCGGCCGATGAAGCCGTTCTTCAATTTTGCCACGCGGCCGCTCACTTCGGGAAAATCGTCGAACCGCTGCTCGGCAGCGGCAATCAGCACGTTGTCCGGAATCACGTCGATCTTCCCGCTGCCAAAGAGGGGAATCGTGTTCCGCTCGCTAACCAGGAACGTGAAGTTGCCAGCGCCGCCATTAAATGCCTGCTGGCCGCCGAACTGGGCTTCGGCCTTGAGGCGGTTGATTTCACTCTGCTGCTCGACGGAAAGTGGCGGACCCGATTCGCCTGCCGGCACGATACGTCCCTCCATGGCAATGTTTCCGACCATCCCCTCAAAGTTGGCCATGCCGTTGAGCTTGCCGCGGAACGCCGCATATTCCGATTCCGTGGAAGCTCGGTGCAGGACCACGCTGCGGGCCGTGCGGAACCCAGGGTGGATCTTGGCCAGGTCGTCGCGCTCCTTGGCGATGCGGTCCGCTTCATCCTCGGTCGCGGGTGGCCTGGGCGATGCAGTACGAGGCCCGCCGAACATGGTGATGATCGCGCCAAATAGCGACGTGGACGCCGGTTCGAATCCCTGATTGACGGCGCGGTTACTGAATGCCGTCACGATCTGGGCGTTCTTGGCCTTGGGCCCCGCGCCGCCGACACCCCCCTGGTTGTGGCAGCCGACGCACGAGGTGTCATTGAACACCGGCCCCAGGCCGTCGCCGCCGTGGCTCCGCGCGTCGCCGGGGATCCATTCGCGTGTAAACAGCTCGCGGCCGTCGATTTTTTTGGCCTCCTCGGCATTGGCCGCCGCGCCCCAGACCGCTAACGAAACGCAGGACATAGCGGCCGCCACCAAGAGTCTCCGCCCATTGCCGCAGAATGCAAACATAGATCACCTCCGCCCAAGACGAGAATGACGGGCTGACAGGCACACGAGATTTTGGTCAGTCTAAAGGATCGCTTGTTCGGCAGTCAATTTTTCAGTGTCGGCTTTCGCTCCGCGAAAGCCGACGTTCACTCAATCCCTTTCATGTCCTCCTCCGCCAGCACCTTGATATGGTCCAGGACGCGGCGGTGGATCTGGTGGATGCAGGTATCCGACCACAGCGTCCAGTAATCCTGCGGATACATTTCAAACTCGTACCACGTGCTCCCTTCCAGCCGCGTGCGGCCGCCGGGCAGCTCGATCAGCCGGAACTCGCCGCGGCGGCAGCGGAGGTAGCCGTCCAGGTGCGGCGGGTGGACGTGGCGGTACGGGCTCAGCTCGTGCATCGGTGGCGGCTGCGACTGCACGTCGAACGCCAGTCTCCGCGGCTGATCCCATACCGTGATCGGCTCCACGAACGGGCCCGTGGAGAATTCGCACCGCCGCACAGCGCCGACGCCGCTCCCCTCGATCGTCGCCCGCTTGGGATAGGCGATGCCGAGGCGGAAGTACCAGGCGGGGGGCGCGGGGAGCTCGGAGAAGCCCACCACGTGCGGCCAGACTTTCTCGGGGGGCGCATCGATCTCCACGCTGGAGATCACTTCGTACAGCGGCGTTGGCCGGTGGACCCGCTCGGCCCCTGCCGCCAGCGGCAATATCAGGATCGGCAGCAACAGTAGCGCCAGCCGGTGCGGCGTCAGGGAGGCCACCGCGTAGCCGATCAGTCCTCCCAGCAGCCCCATGATGCCGGCGATCGGCAGCAGCATGAACAGACAGATGATCCCCTCGAAGGCGAACAGCAGGATGGCCGCGCCGCTGAGCGAGATGGCCAGCTCGGCGACGACGAGGCTGCTGCCCAGGTCGCGTGGGTACGGGCGGTTGTAGATGAACGAGCTGACCGCGCCCACCAGGATCGGCGTCCCCAGAAACAAGGCCGCGCCATAATCGGCCAGCACGTACACGCAGAGCAGGATCATGCTGATCGAGATCGCGACGCTGACGAGAATTCCCAGTAGCGCGCTGCGGACCAGATGATCGACGACCGGACGGGGCCGCTCTCCCTGCCAGGTGAAACTGGCCCGGCTGGGGAGCAGGCACAGCACGAGCATCACCACGTAGTTGACCAGCGGCACCAGCACCAGCAGCCCCAGCCAGGCGGTCGCTCCCGCATTGGCCGACCGCCGCACGCTCATGGAGACGGCAATCCACACAAACGGCAGCGACCACAAAAAGAGCGACCAGCCCAGCCACGGCGGCGCTGGCGCCCGCAGGAACTGCTCCCGCATGCTGAGGAGCGGATTGAGGAAGTCCAGCGGGCTGAAAAAACGCCCCGTGTAGTGGTAGATCAGCCCCGCCTCGACCGCATACTTCGCCGCCATCAGCCCCAGGCCCGTGGCGGCATACGAGACTTGGGAGACATCCCGCGACAGCCCCAGCCAGAAGGCGGGCAAAGTGAGAATCCCCTGGCTAGTCGCGGTCGGTTTGGGTTGCGGACCGAACGGATTGTCGTCGCGCGCCATGGGCCGATCCTTGTCGCCAAATGCCGCTGCCCGCCGAAATGCCGCGACCCAGCGGCCAATTCTGGCCAATGGGCGCTGGGATGGTCAACCGCAAAAGGGGCGGCCGATTAACGCGGGGAATTATCACTATCGCTGGCGCTTCGGGTTCCTATCAAACTCCCTGCCTCGCGCTTCGGGTTAGTGAGCGCGATGTTCAGCACGTGAAACGGCCGTCTTTGCGACGTGTAGCGCGACGAGAGGCTCGCCAAGTTTTTTTGATCTCGGCCGCGCAAAACTCCATCCAACGTTATTGCCGACAGAATCGGCAAGATGATGCGCGAAGACGATTTCCGCGCTGGGATGGAGCTGCCGCGGCCGCGTTTCTTCCCTGGGCCTGGCGCTAGGAGGCTTGAACATGGCGTCACGCGGGGCATGCGCCTTTTGTTCAGACCCCTGTCGCGCGGCGGGAATGACCAGGCAGACAATCCTCCACGGGCACAGCCGTAAAGCCCGTGCTGGGCACTGGTTACAGGGCGCAGGCGGCTTGCGCGCCGCAAGGACTGCCGGCCGTGGCACGTCAGGTGCATTGGCTGCCGACACGAGAAAGTCGGTGCGCGGGCACAAAGCGCGCCGACGGAGGGGCCAACGTTGGCCCGCTCCACACGTGTTTTCTGCAGTACTGGTACAAGGAGTTTCGGATGAAGGTTCTGTCTCGTATGTGGAAGGAAGAGGACGGCGTCCTCTCCTTCGAATGGGTCATGCTCGTGACCCTGCTGACGATCGGCATCGTCAGCGGACTGACGGGCGCTCGCGATGCGATCATCGACGAGCTGGGTGACGTGGCCCAGGCCATGCTGGCCCTGGACCAGTCGTACACGATCAGCTTCCCGCTGGACGTCGATGTGCACATCGACGATCCGAGCTCGGCCAGCGACTCGGGCTTCACCGACGCGGCGCTGTTCGTCGACTGCGCCCGCGAGGAAGCTCCTCCCGGTCAGGATGCGCTGACCGACGGCACTTCGTAGTGCTTTGGTGATAGAGTCCACCCGGCCGCACGCCGGCCGGGTGGACTCACTTTTCTCCCCGAATTTCGCGACGAAAGCTCGCCCCTATGAAACGGCTCGCCTGGCAGATCTGGCAGCAGCAGGACGGCGTCCTGTCGTTCGAGTGGACTCTCGTCCTGACCTTGCTGGTCATCGGCGTCGTGGCCGGCCTGTCCGCCGCGCGCGACGCGGTGATCGACGAGTTGGGTGACGCCGCCCAGGCCATGCTCGCCCTGGACGGGTCATTCGTCATCAGCCAGCCGCTGGCCATGTCGATCGATTCCGACGGTGCCGGTCCCGGCGCTCCTGTGGCAGTGGGAGGCGCGAGCGATTCCGCATTTACCGACCGGGCGACCTATGCCGATTGCGACCGCAGCGAGCTTGCCGGCCAGGCCGCGCTCAGCGATGACGGCTCGTAAGCGGCCCGAGCTTTGCACAAGCGGAAAGCTTTGTGTTCCGAGTTCCGGGTTGTGAATTGAAGATTGAACTCGAAACCGAACTTAAGGATCAAGCGATGAAACGCACCGTGGTAGCTCTCTGGCGCGAAGAGGACGGCATCCTCTCCTTCGAATGGACGATGGTCCTCACGCTGCTGGTGATTGGCATCGTGGCCGGCCTGTCCGCCGCCCGCGACGCCATCATCGACGAGCTGGGGGACGTCGCCCAGGCCGCCGGCGCCATCGACCAGAGCTACAGCCTGGCGGAGATCGACATCGTCGATCCGCCGATCTTCGCCCCCGGCATGTCGTTCACCGACGACGCCATGGTCTATACCGACTGCGCACGCGAGCTCGGGCCGGGCGGTCAAACCGCGCTCAGCGACAACGGCTCGTAATTCCTCAGAGCGTTCCGCAGCGGCAGTTCAGGATCAAACGATGAAACGCACCCTCCTGGCCCTCTGGCGTGAAGACGACGGCGCACTCTCGTTCGAATGGTGCCTCGTCGCGGTCTTGCTCGTCTTCGGCATCGTCGGCGGCCTGAGTGCCGCCCGCGACGGCATTCTCGACGAGCTGTCCGACGTGGCCGCGTCGGTGCTAAACTTCGACCAGAGCTTCAGCTTTGCCGGCGTGGACTGCATTCCCGAGAGCGTGTTCGAGGACGATCCGGGAACGGTCGTCGATTGCGCTCGCAACACGCTCCCCGGCCAGCCGGCCGTGGACGACGTGGAATCGTAGCGAATTGCTGGAACTTATTCCGTGGCCGCGCCGCCCGAAGTGCCACGCGTTTCGCCAAAATCGAGGTTGTCGTCTTTTTACACAGAGGCTCGGAGACGCAGAGGCACGGAGTAGAAATTAGAGACCTTTGCTGCTCGGTTCCTCCGCGCCTTCGTGCCTCAGCGCCAGAAACAAACAACTGATTTGGCGGTCGGTCGTGGAGCCAATCAGGAAGGGCCGAGGCCAGGAGAACCGGCGTACTTCGGGCACGCTGGTTGCCATTCTTCCCACCGCACCCAACTTCCGCGGCCGATCGCGCCCGGCGAATCGATCCGGCGGGTGAATCGGCCGCCTACCTCCTCTTCGTGAGGCCCCGCGTGACGTTCTTGCATCTTCAGGCAGCCTTGGTGTTGCTTTTCGTCATCATTGCCGCGGCCCTGGACCTGCGCACCAAAAAAATCCCCAACTGGATCACGGTCCCCGCAGCATTGGCGGGTCTGGTGTTCCACGCGGCCGCGCCTGCCGGCAGCGGCATTCTCTGCGCGCTGGCCGGTTTTGCCGTCGGCTTCTCGCTGCTCTTGCTACCGTGGCTGCTCGGCGGCGGCGGGATGGGGGACGTGAAATTGCTGGCGGCACTGGGTGTGTGGCTGGGACCGCTGACGATTCTCATCGTCTTCGGCGCCAGTGCCGTCATTGGCGCGGTGATGGCGGCGGGGGTGATGGTCGGCGGCATGTGCACGCGCGGCATATCCGCTACGCGCCGGCGCTATCTGAACGTGGACGAGGACCGGGAAACGGCGGCGAAGAACCAGCCGCGCGGCCGGCGCGTGATCCCGTTTGCCGTGCCGATCGCCATCAGCACGGTGGTCGTGCTGGCCCTGATGCTGGTCAAGGCGTCCGTCCAGCCATGAGCCGACGAGCGAAGAACTCGCGGCACTGCATTTGCTTCTAATACCCACGCTCAATGCCACGTCAACAAAACAAAACACGCCTTGCCCCTGCGGCAGGAATAAACGTCACGCCCGGACACCATTGATTCGACGACATGAGGAGTGCTTAACGTGAAGCGCATCAGTCCCGCTA
>DASRJB010000606.1:0-8294 GCA_035649715.1 Pirellulaceae bacterium | reverse complement strand
CTGCCGGCGCTTCTGGCGGTTGCTCGGCAGGCGGCGTTTCCGGTGGCGCCTCGGCCTGCGGCTCCGGTTCCGGAGGCTTGGGCGGCGGAATGTACGGCGCGGGGGCCTGCGGGCGAGTCGTCTTGATCCGCTCCAGGGCCGCCTGCTGCTGGGCCACGTGCGTGCCGTCCTTGCCGTACTTCTTGATCAGCACGGCGCAGTTCTCCGACGGCTGCGCGCCGACCGAGAGCCAGTAAGCGATCCGCTCGCCGTTGAGGATCGCGCGGGCATCGACGTCCTTGACGAGCGGATCGTAATGGCCCAGCTCCTCAATCGTCTTGCCGTCGCGCGGCGCTTTGCTGTCGATCGCACACATGCGGAAGAAAGGCTGGTGATTGCGCCCCAGCTTCTTCATTCGAATCTTGACTGCCACTGATACCTCCGGAAGCAAAAATGCAAAGAACCGAAGAACCAAAGAACCAAAAATCGCGGTTCCAAGTTCCCTGTTCTTCTGTTGATCGTCCTCAATTGCTTTGTTTGGTTCTTCGGTTCTTTGGTTCTTCGGATTTCTCCGCATCACCAGCCGCCCGTTGGTCCCTGCTTGCCCTGCTCGCGTTTCTTCTTTTTCAGTTCTTTCTCGCGCTTCTTGCGCAACTCGGCCTTCTCCTTGGAAGTCAGCCGCTTGCCGGTGTCGCCCTTGACCTTGGGCGCGCGAGCGCCGGGATTGAACATGCCGCTGTTTTGCAGCTGCTGGAGGGCCTGCATCCGCTGGCCCATCCCCTTGCCCGCCATCGTCTTCATGATCGGGGCCATCATATCAAACTGCTTGAGCAGCTGATTGACCTCCTGCACCTGCACGCCGGCCCCGCGGGCGATCCGGTTGCGGCGGCTGGGATCGACAATCTTCGGGCTGCGCCGCTCCTGGGGCGTCATCGAGTCGATGATCCCCAGCATCCGCCCCATTCCTCCTTCCGCGTCCTCGCCGCCGGCGCCCATCATCTCCAACAACTGGCCGCCGCCCGGCAACAGACCCAGCATTTTCTGCATCAGGCCCGGCTGCATCAGCTGCCGCATCTGGCCGCGGAAGTCGTCGAGCGTGAATTCGCCGGCGGCCAGCTTGGCCTCCAGCTCTTTCTGCTTCTCAAAATCGACGGCTCTTTGGACCGTATCGACCAGGCCCAGCACGTCGCCCATGCCGAGGATGCGGCCCGCCATTCCTTCGGGGCGGAACGGCTCCAGGGCGTCGAGGTGCTCGCCGGTGCCGATGAACTTGATCGGCACGCCAGTGACGTGCTTGACGCTCAAGAGCGCGCCGCCGCGGGCGTCGCCGTCGAGCTTGGTCATGATCACGCCGTCCAGCTCCAGCGCCTCGTTAAAGGCCTTGGCGCTGTTCACGGCGTCCTGGCCGGTCATCCCATCGACGACCAGGTAAACCTGGTCGGGCGAAACCCGCTTGTCGATCCGCACGAGCTGGTCCATCAGCTCCTGGTCGATCGCCAGCCGGCCGGCCGTGTCGAGGATCACGACGGGAATCTGGTCGGCGCGGGCCTTCTGCACGGCGTTGGTGCAGACCGCGACCGGGTCTTTTGCGCCCGGCTCCGAATAGACCGCCACTTCGAGCTGGCGGCCGATGACGTGCAACTGCTCGATGGCCGCGGGCCGCTGCAAGTCGGCGGCGACGAGCAGGCATTTCTTCTTGTACTGATCGAGCATTTTGGCGAGCTTGCCGCAGGTCGTCGTTTTGCCCGAACCTTGCAAGCCGCACATCATCAGCGTCGTCACGTCCTTGCGGAGCGGGATCGCCGGATCGACCGGCCCCAGAACGTTGATCAGCTCCTGATGAATCAGGCCGATGAGCTGCTGCGTCGGATTGAGGGCCAGCAGCACTTTCTCGCCCAGCGCCCGTTCGGAGATGTTGGCGATGAAGTCCTTGGCGACGCTGTAGCTGACATCTGCCTCCAGCAGTGACTGCTCGACCAGCGCGAGGCCGTCGCGCATGTTGGCTTCGCTAAGCCGCGCCTTGCCCTGCAAGGTCTTCAGCGCCGAGCGCAAACCGGTCTGGAGGGACTCGAACATAACTGCTTGTCAAATCAACACTTACGGCAAAGTCAAGTGATCTTGCCGCGCGTGGAAACCCAATATTCTAGCGAATGATGGTTGCCACTGTAAATCCCGGCGACGTGTGCCTAGGTCACGCTCGGCGCGGGCATGTGCTGCGGCGTTCCTCGCTTTCAACGCAAAGGAACAAAGGTGCTGCGCCTTTGCCCCTTCGTGTCTTTGCGTTAATGCGAAGCTGCGGCTGCACAGGGTCGGACGTTGTTCGCCGTATAGCGCCGCGAGTAGGATCGAAGCATGACGTCGTCGCCGTTCACCGCGCCGCAAGCGGCAGAGCACGAGCAGCAGCTGGCCCTGGTGGTGTCGGAGCTGACCGATCGCGTGCAGCGGGGCGAAGCGGTGGACTTGGAGGCAGAGTGCCGGCGGCATCCGGGGCTGGCCCAGGACCTGCGTGAGCTGTGGGGCGTGATCGCAGTCGCCCGGGCGGCGGGCAGCAACTCCGCGCTCACTGCGGCGGGAACCGCTTTGACGCTGCCGCCGGGATCGCCCGGTGACTTTCCCAGCGGCCACCTGTCGCTGCCGGCGCGGTTTGGCGACTACGAGCTGCGCGAGGAGCTGGGCCGCGGCGGCATGGGCGTGGTCTATCGGGCGGCACAGACCAGTTTGGGCCGCGAAGTCGCCGTGAAGATGATCCTCCGCGGGCAGCTCGCCTCGAAGGCCGACCGCGAGCGGTTCGAGGCCGAAGCTCAGGCCGCAGCCCGCCTCGACCATCCGGGCATCGTGCCCGTCTATGAAGTCGGCGAGATCAACGGCCGGCCGTATTTCAGCATGAAGCACGTCCGCGGCACGACGCTGGCCCAGCGGCTGGCCGACGGGCCGCTGCCGCCGCGCGAGGCGGCGCGGATGCTGGCCGCGGTCGCCCGCGCGATCCACTTCGCCCACATGCGGGGCGTGCTGCACCGCGACCTCAAGCCCGCGAACATCCTGCTCGACGAGCAGGGGGAGCCGCACGTCACCGACTTCGGCCTGGCGAAGCAGCTCACCGATGCCGCGACTCTGACGAAGACCGGCGCGGTCCTGGGGACGCCGGCCTATATGGCGCCGGAGCAGGCCAGCGGTCACCGCGGGCAGGTCGGCCCGGCCAGCGACGTCTATTCGCTGGGCGTCATTCTCTATCACATGCTCACCGGCCGGCCGCCGTTTCAGGCCGCCTCGCCCGGCGAGATGGTGCTGCTCGTCCTGGAGCAGGATCCGGTGCCCCCGCGGATGCTCAATCCCAAGGCCGACCGCGACCTGGAGATGATTTGCCTCCGCTGCCTGCAGAAGCCGATCGACCTGCGCTACGCGTCGGCGGCTGCCCTCGCGGACGACCTGGAGGCCTATCTCAACGACGAGAGCATTTCGGCCCGCAGCGGGCGATTTGCCCAGGTGCTGGCCGGCTTGATGCGCGAGACGCATCACGCCGCGGTGCTCGAAAACTGGGGCCTGCTCTGGATGTGGCACAGCCTGGTGCTGCTCATCGCCTGTGTTGCCACGAACTTGCTCTACTTGATGGGCGTGCAGAATCGCTGGTCGTATTTCCTGCTCTGGACCGCGGGCCTGGGGGCCTGGGCCGGAGTCTTCTGGGCCCTGCGGCGGCGGATGGGGCCGGTCACCTTTGTGGAGCGGCAGATCGCCCATCTCTGGGCCGGTTCGATGATCTGCATCGCCCTGCTGTTTCCGCTGGAAGCCTGGCTCGACTTTCCGCCGCTCAAGCTCTCGCCGGTTCTGGGACTGGTCACCGGCATGGTCTTCCTGGCCAAGGCCGGCATCCTGTCGGGCGAGTTCTATGTCCCGGCGGTGGCCTTGTTTGCCACGGCCGGCTTGATGGCCTACATCCCCCAATACGCGCACTTCATCTTCGGCGTCGTCAGCGCCTGCTGCTTTTTCTTTCCCGGGCTGAAGTACTACCGGCAGCGCCTCAGGGCCATTGTTAGCGCCCTGCGCGGCAGTTCGTGAATGCATATATGCATGCATAATTGCGGAATCTCTCGACTGCATGATTTGCCGCAAGTCATTCCCTCACAACAACTTGTGACGCAGATTCGCGATGTCGCATATGCACGTTTTGCAGCGCTGCATTCTCGTGGCGGCGACGCGAACTGAAAGAAACGAGGGAAAAAGGGCCATTCTGCGATGCCTTCGCGTATGCACGCATATTCCCGTTTTTTTGGGCGGCCATTTCTGGTTGTAAGTAGTGTCCGGAATTGTATTTACGCCGCACGGTACGGTGCATCCGTATGCAGTTTATGCAACTTAAGCCGGACCAATGCAGCATGAAGTGATCACGGCTCATCGCAGCGGTTGCGGCGCGCGGAAGCGGGTGATTGTACTAATCCGTTCACTATTGTCAAGAAATGGAGGATCGCGCTTAGGCGGCGGGGCGTGGCAGCTCGACGGTAAACGTTGAGCCTTGACCGGGCCGGCTCACGACGCTGACGTTTCCGCCGAAGGCCTGGGCCAGGTGCTTGGCGATGGAGAGGCCCAGGCCGGTGCCGCCCAGGTCGCGGGAGCGGGCCTTGTCGGCGCGATAGAACCGCTCGAAGATCCGCTCCTGGTCGTGGGGGGCGATGCCGATGCCCGTGTCGGCGACTTCGATCGTGGCGAAGGCGCCATTGGCGCTGCTGCGGACCGTGACGGCGCCTCCGGCCGGCGTGAACTTAAGCGCGTTGTCGATGAGATTGCTGAGAATTGTCCGGACCCCCTCATCGTCGGCGCGGACCCTCCATTCCGCAGGCGGCAACTCGAACTTTAGTGCGACCTGCCGCCCGGCCGCAGTCTCGGCGAATTGTTCGCAGCATTGTTCGATCACCTGGGCCAGCGGCACGTCCGCCAGCTCGAACGTCTCCTGTCCCGACTCCAGCCGCGCGATCTGCAGGATGTCGAGAATCAGCTCGTGCAGGCGATCGGCCTGCTCTTCGATGCGGCGGACGAAATGGAGGTTGTGTTCAGGATCGTTCACCGCGCCCAGCCGCAGCGTTTCGGCATAGCCCTTGATGGCAGCCAGTGGGGTCTTGAGCTCGTGCGAGACATTGGCCACCAGCTCGCGGCGGAGATTCTCCAGGCGCCGCAGCTCGGTCAGGTCGTGCAGCACAACCATCACGCCGGGACTGGGTGCACCGGGCAAGCGCGTCGCCCGCAGCAGCAGCGCCCGCCGCGGCAGGCCCGGCGCTTCGAATTCCAACTCGACGGCCGCCGCGGTGGTCATCGCCTGCTGGACTGCTGAATAGACCGGTCGCGCGCGGGTGACTTCGAGCAGCGGGCGGCCGAGCGGCTCGCGGGCCGCGAAATCCAAGAGCCGCCGGGCGGCCTCGTTGGCCAGCAGGATGGTATGGTCGGGGCTGACGGCCAGCACGCCCTCGGCCATGCTCCCCAGCACGGCCTGCAGTCGCTGGTTGTTCTGCTCGATCTGCACGTGCCGGTGGTCGAGGTCGCGCTGCATCCGGTTGAAGGCGCCGGCCAGCAGGCCCACTTCATCGTGTCCATCGACGCCCGGCGGCGGAGTGAGATGGCCCGCCGACGCGGCCCGAGCCTGCTCGCTCAGCTCGACCAGGGGCTCGACGATCTGCCGCACGCAATACCAGATGGCCACACCGCCGCACGCGAGCGCCACCCCGCCGGCCAGCCAGATCGGCCACGTCACCGGCCCAGCCGCCGAGTTCCGCTGCACCGAGACAATCAGCGAAACCGTGAGCACGTGGGCGAGCAGCAGCCCAGCGAAGACGAGGAACAATCGCCAGAACCATTGCGCGAAGCCCATAAGCCGCCAGCCTAAGGTGGCGGCAAATAACTGAAAAGGGAAGGGCCGCCGTGTTACGCCTCGATCGACATGCTTGCGATCGGCGCGGACGATGCAGCCGGTCCGCCGTAGCTGGGCTGAAGGGCTTGCCCGACGCGCGGCGGTGCGCGCTCTTCGACGGCCGCCCTAGTATCGACGCGGTGCGGCAGCGCCAGGCAGACTTCCTGCCAGGTCTGCTGTTCTTCCTCCAGCACGCGGATGATACCGGCGAGCTCGTGCGCGTCGCGGCTCTGCTGCAACTCGGTCAGCGACGAATACAGGTAGGCATAGATGCCCAGCGTTTGCCGCACGAGCGGCGTATCGCCCGGGCTGATCCCCGAGAGCAGCTCGACCACGATGTCGCGGCAGCCAATGAGCGCGGCGGCAGCGCCAGCAGGGCGCGATTCCTGCCAGGCTGTTTTTGCCAGCTGCGCCTGCCGCAGCGCGCCTTCGATCAGCATCAGCCGCAGGCGCTGTGGCGTGGCGGTATTCACCTGCGTTTCGAGGTAGGCGTCGCGGGCGGAGAGTTCCATGGCCGGCTCCCAAGCAAGCTAGTTCGAGCTATCCACTGGGATCGGCTTGATGAGCTGGATTTGATTGATGGCCGTCAGATTATTCTGGATACGACCGACGACCTGCTCGAGGCGGAAGAATTGCAGCAGCAGGCGCTGGCGGCTGCGGTCGAGCCGGCCGTTCCAGGCGTCGATCCGGCCGCCGAAGTCCTCGATTTTACGTTGCAGGGCCGCGGTGCGATTGATGAGCAGCGAGCGGTCGATCCCGACGAGCCTTTCCAGGGCGGCGTCGGCCAGGGGAGCAAAGCCGCGCTCCTCGTCGGCGAAGAATTCGCTGACGGCCTCGGGATCGGCGTTGAACTTCTCTTCGAGCTTCAGCTTGTCGAGTGTCAGTTTCCCCTGGTCGTCGATCGAAACGCCCAGCTCGGCCAGGGAGCGGATCTGGCCGTCGTTGAAATACCGGCCGGTGACCAGGCGCGACAGCTCGCTGTCCAGCCGCACCGCTTCGGACGTACCGAAGAGCGTGCCCTTGGTGCCGGCCGCCAGGTCGAACGCCGTGTAGGTTTCGAGCTTTTCTTGAAGCTTGTTGTACTGATCGACGAAGAGCTGCAGCGCGCTGGCCACGTCTTCCGCGGTCTGGGAGACGCTCACCGTCACCGTGGTGCCGTCGGCGGCGAGCAGCGTCGTGTCCAGGCCCGGATGCACGTCATCGAATTTGCCGGTGGGAGACGAGACGAGGATTCCCGCCGTGCTCCCGCCGCCGATTTGCAGCAGGGCGTCCTGGGCCGTCGAGACGTCCTGGAATTGCAGGCCCAGCTCGCTGCCGTCGATGACCAGCTGGCCCGCCGCGCCGACGACGCCGCCCAGCAGCGAGAGGTGATAGCGCAGCGAGCCCGCGCCGTCGTCGAAGACGCTGGCGCTGAAGCCGCCGTCCAGTTCGTTCAGCTTCAGGACCAGATCTTCGAGGGTGTCGTCGGCGTCCAGTTCGACGGAGTGCGTCGTGGTGCCGTCGATCGTCCCGGCCACCGCGGCGCCGGCGATGTGCAGGCCGGCGGCGGTCTTGCCGACGCCATTGTCGGCGATCGTGAGCGCGCCGCTGCCGCCCGCCGTGTCCACGATGGCGATGCCGTCGCCGGCGTCGTTCAGGCGGGCCTCCACCCCGATCGATAGCGCGTTGATCGCGTCGATCACGTCGCCGATCGTCTGGGCTTCCAGCAAGGTCAAATTCACCGTGGCGGCCTGGCCCGCCGAATCGGTGATCCGAAACGTGCCCGTGCCGATTCCCCGGCCGCCGTTGTACGAGCTGAGCAGCGTATTGCGGCTGACCGTCTGGCGGGCCAGCGAGCCGGAGTTGACGACGGCGACTGCGGCGTTGGCCGACAAACCAAGCTTCGTGGCCGTGGCGGTGGCGTCGCCGTCGGCGACGATCAGGTTGCTGGCGGTCGAGCCCGTGGTATCGGTCAAGAGCAGACCGTTGTGAGCCGAGTTGTAGGAGGCGGTGATGCCGATTCCGGCAGCGTTGATTGTCTCGATGACGTCGCTGAGTGTCTCGGCGGCCGCGAGGTTGACCGTCGCCGTTTGGCCGCTGCGGTCGGTGAGCTGGATCGACCCAAGCGCACCCAGGCCGTCGCCCCCCGCGAGCGAGCCGAGGAGCGTCGTCTTGAGGCCCGAGATCAAGCGCTGGCCCGCGATGACTCCGCCGAATTCCGCGCCGGTCAGACCCAGCTCTTCGGCCAGGCTGCCGCCGACGGGGCTGGTCACCGCGAACGCGCCGCCGCCGGCAGTTAGGTCTTCCAGCTCGATCCGCTTCCCATCGGCACTAATGCGGGCCGCGAGCTTCGCCGGATCGGCGGCGTTGATTCGATCGAGCAAGTTGCCGAGCGTTTTCAGGGCTGGCTCGTCGGCCGGATCGAGATCGACGTCGAGGGCCG
>DASRJB010000605.1:0-4471 GCA_035649715.1 Pirellulaceae bacterium | reverse complement strand
CTGCCCAGGGTAGATGACGCGGTACGGATATTGCGCAGGCGCAGACCTTACCGGCTGTAACGCCAGCGCAAAGACTGCCGCCGCGAGGAGTGCGCGTTTGCCCGTCCCCATGCCCTTGAAGTCGGCCTGCCTGGCGCGGTGGTAGCAGGGAATCTCAAGATGCCGGAAGAGCTTGAACCAGCGGTTGTGCCCGGGCTATCGAGTTTGCGGAATATGCCGATGCGGCGGATCACCTATGCTGGCAGCCAATTGACAGCGTGGAGAAATGAGGTGCCTATGAAGCAGTTCGGTGGAGCGCGGAAGGGATACCTGCTGGAGTCGTTCTTTCCCACGCCGGGCGACTTGCGCGCGGTCCTGGAAGAACTTCAGCCGAAGCTGCTCATCACTAACACGCGGGTGCCGCGCGACTATGTCTCGACGCCCATCGACGAGTGGCTGCGGGCCTACGAGCGATACGCCGACCGTGCCGTGTCGGGCCGGCCGGTGACCTGGCGGCTGTCGAGCCACCTGCACATTTCGCTTTCGAAATCGTCGGAGCGGGTAGGCGCGTGGCCGGTTGCCGGTGAACCCTTCAAAGTCCTCGAACCACGCGGCCCGCTCGTCGAGTTCGCACCGCAGCTGCTCTTCTTCGAGTCCGGCCGGCTGAGCCTGAGCATCTACAACCTCGACAATGCAGCCGCGTTCGGCCTGGAGATTCAATGCCCGCGGGACAGCGGCAGGCATCTGAATCAGCGGCTCTTCCAGGCGCTTTGCCAGCGGCTGCGCGAGCGCTCGCGGCCGTGTGTATTCGTCGTGGGGCGAAAGCGCTTGCGGCCGAGGCTTTACATCAGCACGGACTGGGGCGAGGAGATCAACCGGCACTCGTACTTGCGGAAGTGCAAGCTGCGGGTTGAGTTGGATTAGACGGCTACCGGCCTTCCAAGGCCCGCTCGAGCACGTCGATCTGTCCGCGCACGTCTTCCAGGTCGGGGTTAAGCCCCAGGGCGCGGCGGAAGTTCTCGAGGGCGGCGAATGGGTCCTCGAGTTGGAGGTAGCAATGGGCCAGGCCGATGGCCGCGCCGAAGTGAAACTCGTTAAGCTCCAGCGTCTGGTGGCAGTCGCTCGCCGCTGCATCGAATTGCCGCGTGGCAAAATAGCCGACGGCCCGCTGGTTCCAGGCTTCGGCGAACCAGGGAGCTTCGTCGATCAGCTCGGAAGACTCGCGAATCGCGTCTTCATATTGTTCGCTCTGATTCAGCCGGCAGAGGCGGCCAAGCAGCCGCTGCTGCTGATCGTTGCCATCGCGACGCCACAGTTGGCGAATGCCGCTGTCGGCCAGCAGGCGCACGCCGCGGTCGCGGTCGGAAAGAGCCCGGCCGAGGACGCTATTGTGTGAATAGTCGCCGAGAAAGCCGATGGCCAGGATCGCAGCCCGCCGCGAGACGCAGTCGCCGCCGCTCGCCAGCCGCTGGAGCGTGCTCAGCAGGTAGTGCCGCGAGACGTCGCGGACGAACGTCGCCGACTCCTCGGTTTCGAGGTAGCGGTGATAGAGCCGCTGGAGCGTCGGTCGGCGAGGTGTCGTCACGTGAGGCGGGGCTGAAGGCTGAGGACGCACATCGGGTCAGGGTCGAGTTTAATTGGAGCACGCGCCGACAACAATTCGCGCGGTGAGCAATTTGCCCCGTTCTTACCTGGGCGCAAGGCCGCCGCGCGGCAAAAATGAATCTGCCAGCAGAGCTTAACGGAACTCCACATGAACGGCGTCAATGGCGAGCGATTCAATCGGCTTACGTGGCCGGCAGTAGTGTGGTTCGCGGCCTGCGGCATTGCGGCCGGCCAGCAAACAAGCGCATGGAAAACCGGCCCGCAGTTTCGCCAGCAGCTCGACGCCCCGCTAAGCCTCACCTGGTCCGAGCGGCAGCTCCGCGACGGGCTGGCGAACCTTGCGCAGCTCGTCGACGTGGCGATACTTCTCGACCGGCGGATCGATCCCAACCAAACGCTGGAGCTGTCGGCCTCCGGTGAGTCGTTGCAGCTGGTACTGGCGAAAATCGCGGCCCCGGCCAAGGCCCGCGTAACGGCGGTGGGACCGTGTGTCTATCTCGGCCCGCCGGAAACGGCTGGCAAGCTGGCGACGCTAGCGGCCCTCCGCCGCCAGGAGGCGTCCGCCTTGCCGGCTGAAGCCAAGGCGCGACTGCTCCGCACGCAGGCCTGGCAGTGGAACGAGCTGGCCGAGCCGCGGCAGCTGCTGGCCGACCTGGCGCGGCAGGCGAACGTCACGACCGCGAATCCCGAGCTGCTGCCGCACGACCTGTGGCCCGCCCAAAGCCTGCCGCCGCTCCCGTGGGTCGATCGGCTGTCGCTGCTGCTTGCCGGCTTTGACCTGACGTTCGAGATCGCAGACCAAGGGAAGAGCATCCGCCTCGTCGCGATGCCGGAAACCGCCGTCCTGGAGAAGACCTATACGACGCGCGCGGACGCAGTCGATCTGGCGGCGCAACTGCGGCGGATCGTGCCGGAAGCGAAAATCCGCAGCGAGCCCGGCAAGCTGCACGTCGCCGCTTCGCAAGACGACCACGACAAGGTCGAGCGGCTGCTCTCCGGGCAGCCCGTACGTACAACGACGACCACCAAGGCCGGCGCTGGCGGCGGCGAGAAGCGCTACACGCTGACGGTCGAGAACCAGCCCGCCGGCGCGGTGCTGCGGACGGTCGCCAACTCGCTGGGTAAGGAATTGAAGTACGACACTGCCGTGCTCCAGAAGCTGAAGGGCACCGTGACATTCACCTTGAAAGACGCGACGCTCGACGAGTTGCTGAAGAAGACTCTCGATCCGCTGGGGCTGACCTATAAGCTGGACGACGCGGCGCTGGAGGTGGTGAAACCGTAGTTCGGCAGACATTCGCGTCTGCCGCTTAGCCCCGGCGTCCACGCCGGCCGCACCTACGCCAGCAGCTTTTCCAGCTGCTCGCGGATCGTCTGCTCGATGCGCCCGCGAAACAGGGCGGCCATCAGCGGCAGCGGGCCGGAAACCTCGACGGCGCTGGGCTCTACCGCCAGCGTGCCGTTGATCTTCATACCGCTGGCGACGAAGCCGAACTGCAGCGTATTGTCGCTCCACTGGCCGCGGACATCGCTGATATGCGCGGCGTACTCGCGCTCGACGCCTGCGAGGAATTGTTCGACGCGAACCCGCGCCGTTTCTTGCCCCAGCGCGTGCGGGACGGTGACGTGAAAAGATGCCATGCGATTGGCTCGCGTACTTGACAGTCGCAAATCGGTACAGGGAGAATTCCGGCCCGCCATTCTACGGCTCCGGAAAACCGCCGCCATGCCGCTTGCTTCGCTCGCCGTCCGCAAAAAGCGCGCCCCCCAGGTGGTGGAGCTGCTAAAGGGGGAGTATCCAAATGCCGAGTGCGCTTTGGTCCACGACACGCCCTTTGAGCTTTTGATCGCGACGATCCTTTCCGCCCAATGCACCGATGAGCGGGTGAACATCGTCACCAAGGAGCTGTTTGCCAAATGTCCGACGCCCGCGGCGCTCGCGGCGGTCCCAATCAAGCAGCTCGAACGGCTGATCCAGAGCACGGGCTTCTTTCGAAACAAGGCGAAGAATATCCACGCCTGCTGCGAGAAACTCGTAGCCGAGCACGGCGGCCAGGTGCCCGCAGAGATGGAAAAACTCATCCATTTGCCGGGGGTCGGCCGCAAGACGGCGAACGTCGTCCTGGGCACGGCGTTCCGCATCGCCAGCGGCGTCGTCGTCGATACGCACGTGACGCGACTTTCCCAGCGCCTCGGCTTGACGGAGCACGAAGATGCCGTGAAGATCGAGCGAGATTTGAGCGCGGTCCTGCCGCAGGAAGAATGGATCGACTTCTCGCATCGCCTGATCTGGCACGGCCGGCGGGTCTGCAAGGCCAGAAAGCCGCTGTGCGGGTCGTGTGTGCTGGAAAGGGTTTGTCCGAAGGTGGGTGTGGAATAGGGAATGCGGAGCGCGGAATGAGGGGCAGAGTGCAGAGGTCATAGGCTTGCGGCAAGATTCGCGGGCCTCTGACCTCTGACTTCTGACCTCCGCCGACTCCCGTTCCCTGACTCCCGCCCCCCGCGCCCATGATCCTGACCGGCAACGAAATCAAGCGACATCTCGGCCAGGACCTCGTCATCGATCCGTTCGACGAGTCGCGGCTGAATCCCAACAGCTACAACCTCACTCTGCACGACGAGCTGCTGACGTACGAGGAAGTCGTCCTCGACATGGCCGAGCCGAACCGTACGCGGCGGCTGCGCATTCCGAAGGAGGGCCTGGTTCTCACGCCGCAGAAACTCTATCTCGGCCGAACGGCCGAGCGTACGGAAACCCACAACTTCGTGCCGATGATCGAGGGCCGCTCGAGCATCGGCCGCCTCGGCCTCTTCGTGCACGTCACGGCCGGCTTCGGCGACGTGGGCTTCTGCGGCTACTGGACGCTGGAGATGTTCGCCATTCAGC
>DASRJB010000604.1:0-4779 GCA_035649715.1 Pirellulaceae bacterium | reverse complement strand
ATCCCCTTAGCCAGGCAGACAATGTCCGGGGCGACGCCAAAGTGCTCCATGGCGAACATCTTGCCGGTGCGGCCCATGCCCGACTGCACCTCGTCGGCGACCAAGAGGATGCCGTGCTTGTCGCACAGTTTCCGCAGCTCGCGGTGAAACTCGACCGGCGGCACGATGTAGCCGCCCTCCCCCTGAATCGGCTCCACGATGATCGCCGCCACTTCCTGCGGGGCGACGGTCCGCTTGAAGAGGTCCTCGAGCTGGCTGAGCGAATCCTGCCAGCAATTCGCCTCGGATCGGTACGGGTTGGCGTAATCGATATGGCTGACCAGCGGGATCAGCGGGGCGAAGCCGCGGCGCTGGACGACCTTGCTGCCGGTGAGCGAGAGCGCGCCCATCGTGCGGCCGTGGAACGCCCCGAAGAAGGCGATCATGTGCTGGCGGCCGGTGTGGTAGCGGGCCAGCTTGAACGCCGCCTCGACCGATTCCGCCCCGCTGTTGGTGAAGAAGACCCGCCGCGCGCCGCCGCCCGGGGCCAGCTGCGCGAGCTTCTTGGCCAGGTCGCCTTGCGAAGCGTAATAGAAGTCCGTGCCCGACATGTGCAGCAGCTTCGCGGCCTGCTGCTGGATCGCCGCCACGACCCGCGGATGGCAATGGCCCGTCGAGCAGACCGCAATGCCGGCCGTGAAATCGAGAAACCGGTTGCCGTCCACGTCCTCGATGACCGCGCCATAGGCCCGCTCGACGCCGAGCGGATAGACGCGGGTGTAAGACGGCGACGTGTATTGCTCGTCGGTCGCGATCAACTGGCTCGCTCTTGGCCCCGGCAATTGTGTCCGCAGGTACGGCACCTGCGCATTTTCCACTCGCTGATTCATGCGGCTGCTCCCGGCGCACACGCGCCTTTGAAATCCTACGCCTTACCGCGGGGGGAGCAAGGTCAATCGGAATGGCGGCTAAGGGGCCAGCGAAATCCCGGCGTCGGTCAGATGCCTGGTGAGGATCGCCTCGGCGCTGCGGGAAATGGCGGGATAGTCCTCGCGGCCCTGGCCGTAGCGGTGGTACTGGCGGGATTCGAAGCTGATGGCGATTTCGATCGTCTGGCCGTTTTCGCGGGCGATGAGTGCGTGCCGCGGCCGAAAGCTGTTGCCTGGCGGCTCGAGGTCCGGCGCGACGGCGGCTTGCTGCAGGGCGGCGACGATCCTGGCCCGCTCGTCGGCGTCGGCGATTTCGACCTGGCCCAGCACGGCGTACTGGTGAAAGACCTCTTCGCCCGCCGAGACGGCCCGGGTGTATTTGGCCTCGACGTCTTCCGCGCCGTCAATGGCCAGCAGGACGAGCGAATCAGGCGCCTTCAGCCCGGCGATGGCAGCCCCGCGTCGGCGGAAGAACTCGCCGACCAGCAGCACCGCCGCGGTGACACCGCAGCAGAATACCAGCGTGACGACGATCGTCAGGAAGCGCGAGTTCATCACGCCTTCCGCCCCAGCATCCGGTCGAGGGCGTCGCTGGTGTGATAGACGATCGCCTCGGGCCAGTGCGGGAACGGGTTGAAGTACTCGAACGTCAGGTAGCCGCGATAGCCGGCGGCTTCGAGGGCGGCGAGCACGGCGGGCCAGTTGGTCGTGCCGTCCAAGAGCAGGCGGAAGGCGTTGAGGTTGAACTCGTGCAGCTTCTTGCTGTACTCCTTGAGGTGGATGTTTTGAATCCGCTTCCCCAGAATCGGAATCCAGTGCTCGGGGAAGTGGTACTGCATGATGTTGCCGGTGTCGAAATGCACCTTCACGCGATCGTTCGCAAAACCATCGACGAAGGCGTTCATCTCCTGCGGGCTGTGCAGAAAGCCGTTGGCAAAAATGTTCTCCATGTTCAGGTAAACCTGGTGCTTCGCCGCCTCGGGGATCAGCGACTTCACCGCGGCCGTCGCCCGCTGGAGGGCCACGTCGTGCGGCACCGGCGGCTCTTCGGGAATCCACGGGGCATAGACGCTGCCCGGCACCACCAGGAGGTTCTCGGTGTCCAACAGGCGAGCGGCCCGGATCATTTCCCCAGCCAGTTCGACCCCCTTCTTGCGCCGCTCGGGATCCTCGTGCGTGAAGGCGTACGGCCAGAACAGGAACGAGCAGACGCCGCTGATCTTGATGCCGATCTTCTCGGCCATTGCTCCGATTTCCTTGATTCCCGCTTCGCTAGTCTGCGGCGAGAGGTCGCCCTCCAGGGCATAGTTCAGCTCGACGCCGTCGAAGCCCGCGTCCTTGCAGAGTTGCAGGCACTCCTTGAGCGTCATCTTCTGCGGATACGGAAGCGCCCACAGGTTGATCGACTTCTGCATCGCGTACTTCTTGCCCGCCGGTGCGATCGGCGCCGCGGCCTGTTGCTCGCCGGACGCCAGGCCCTGCGCGGCCAGGAAGGCGGAGCCAAAGGTCGCGGAATAGGCCAGCAGCTCGCGGCGGGACAAATCCGACATGGCGCTTCTCCAGCAGAAAGGGCGGCTACCCGGCGACGATCTTCGCGCAGGCCGTGCCTTCGTTGAGCGTGGGCCGCTCGGGGCGATTCTTGTGGCGATAGATCAGCTGCATGTGATCGAGACCCAAGAGGTGCAGCAGCGTGGCGTGGAAGTCGTGCGTGTGCAGCCGGTCCTCGACCGCGTGCAGGCCCAGCTCGTCGGTCGAGCCCACCGTGCGGCCGCCGCGGACGCCGCCGCCGGCCAGGACCATTGTGTAGCCGTAGGGGTTGTGGTCGCGCCCGTCGCCCTTCTCGCTCATCGGCGTGCGGCCGAACTCGCCGCCCCAGATCACCAGCGTGTCGTTCAAGAGGCCGCGGCGCTTGAGGTCCTGCAGCAGGCCCGCCGTCGGCTTATCGACCGAGCGGCAGTTCTCCGAGTGGTTCTTCTCCAGTCCGGAGTGCGCGTCCCACTTGCTGCCGCTGCCGGAATAGAGCTGCACGAAGCGCACGCCCCGCTCGACCAGCCGGCGGGCGAAGAGGCACATCCGGCCGAAGCTGGCGGTCTCTTTCTGATCGAGGCCGTACAGCTCCCGCGTCTCGGCGGTCTCCTGCGACAGATCGACGGCTTCCGGGGCCTCGGCTTGCATCTTGAACGCCAGCTCGTAACTGGCGATGCGGGCCTCCAACTCGGATTGCTCCGGCCGCTCGGCCGCGTACCGGCGGTTCATCTGGTCCAGCAGCGCCAGCTTGGCCCGCTGCCGCTCGCCCGTCACGTCCTTGGGAGTCGCCAGGTGCTTGATCGGTTCTTCGCCGCCGGCCAGGGCCGTGCCCTGATAGGCGGCGGGCATGAATCCCGCGCCCCAGTTTCGCGGGCCGTTGACGACGGCGCCCGGGTTATCCTCCATCACCACGAACGCCGGCAGGCTGTCGTTCTCGGTCCCCAGGCCGTAGTTCACCCACGCGCCGAGCGACGGCCGGCCCGCCAGGATCGATCCCGTGTTCATCTGGCAGACGCCGCCCGAGTGGTTCAGGCCGTCGGAATAGAGCGACCGCACAACGCACAGGTCGTCGGCGCAGGTCGCCATGTTGGGCAGCCAGTCGCTGACCCACAGGCCCCCTTCGCCGTACTGGGCCCAATTTCGTTTGCTCGCCAGTAGCGGCGGATTCTTCTCGCCCATCGCCAGGATCACCGGCTTGTACGACGAGGGCAGCGGCTGCCCGGCCAGCTTGTCCAGCTCCGGCTTGGGATCGAACGTGTCGATGTGGCTCGGGCCGCCTTCCATGAAGAGGAAGATGACGGACTTGGCCTTGGGAGTGTGGTGCGGTTTGCGGGCGGAGGCAGCGGCTAGTGGCTGGTGGCTAGTGGCTGGGGAAGCCGATTGCAAGTTGCGCGCGAGCAGGTGGGCGAGGGCCAGCGCGCCGAAACCGGTGCCGGCTTGCTGGAGCATTTCGCGGCGGGAGAGGTACATCTGCTGCTCCTATTCCACGTACAGGAACTCGCTGGAGTTGAGGAGCACGTGGCACCAGTCGGTGAGGGCGTCGCTGGCCTGAGCGGAATGGTTTTGCACTAGCGCCAGCGCGGCCCGCGACTCCTCGGCGGTCGGCGGCCGGCCATAGGCCAGGGCGTATGCGGTGGCCACGCGCTGCTCGAGCGTGAGCGACGAGTCGCTGCCGATGCGGCGGGCGAACGATTTGGCGCGCTGCAGCATCCAGGGGCCGTTGATCAGGTACAGCGATTGCGTCGGCGTCGTCGTTACGTTCCGAACGGGCGTCGTGAAGATGCCGTCGGGCGCGTCAAAGACCTCCAGCGTCGGCTCCTGCTTGTTGCGGAGCACCTTCAAGTAGACCGCGCGGCGCGTGCTGCGTGTCCAATCGCTGGCCTGTCCCCCGGCCTTCGCATCGAGCTCGCCGCTGGCGGCCATGGCCGCATCGCGAATCTGCTCGGCCGAGAGCCGCCGGACGGTCATCCGCGCCAGCCACTTATTGGCCGGGTCCTTGGCGGCCGCGGCAGCGACCTCTGGCCCGTGCGACGCCCGGCGATAGGCGGCGGAGGTCACGATCAGCCGGTGCAGGCGCTTCATGCTCCAGTTGTTGTTCAGTAGCTCGCCGGCCAGCCAATCGAGCAGCTCCGGATGCGACGGCGCCTCACCCAGGCGGCCGAAATCGCTGGGCGATTCGCACAAGCCGCGACCAAAATGATGCTGCCAGAGGCGATTGGCCAGCACCCGCGACGGCAGCGGATTATCGGGCGCGGCGATCCACTCGGCCAGCGCCGTGCGGCGGCCGGTCGTACCCGGCGAGCGGGAGGCGTCAGCCTTCCGATCACTCTCGCCTGGCCTGAAC
>DASRJB010000603.1:0-4408 GCA_035649715.1 Pirellulaceae bacterium | reverse complement strand
CGGCGCGACGGCTGCTCGTAGCTGGCCCTGGTATGCGGGTGCAGCGGCCGCTACGTGGCTGGGCGCGGGGACTAAGGAGGTCATGGCCGTCTGCCCGCTCGTGCTGCTGCTCTTCGACCGCTGTTTTCTGGCAGCAACGTGGCGCGATGTCTTTCGCCGCCGATGGGCATTGCACCTGGCCGTCGGCCTGGCCGCCGTGTGGCTTGTCTTCACGGTCCGCGGCACGTTCGTGGCAGCAGGCGCAACGGCCAATGCCGGCTTTGGCTATCAAGGTGTCTCCTCGTGGGAATACCTCCGGTCGCAGCCGGCGGTGCTGCTCCATTATCTGCGACTCGCGTTCTGGCCGGACACGCTCGTGCTCGACTATGGCTGGCCCGTCGAGCACTCAGCGTGGCGGATCTATGGATGGGGCGCAGTGATCGTCGCTCTCCTGGGACTCAGCTTGCTGGCTCTGGCCCGCCGGCCGCGGCTGGGCTTCCTGGGGATCTCGTTTTTTCTCGTACTCGCCCCGACATCGTCGATCCTGCCAATCGCCGACATTGCGTTCGAGCATCGCATGTACCTGCCGCTGGCGGCTGTCGTCACACTGGCCGTGCTGGCCGCGTGGCAGCTGATCGAGCGCTTGCGGCTGAACGAGCAACGACAGCGGCTCCTCGGCGGGGGCGTGCTGACGCTTGTCGTGCTCGCGCTGGCCGCCCGCACGATCGCCCGCAACGGCGACTATTGCCAGCCCGACCGGCTGTGGGCCAAAAACATCGCCGCCGCGCCGCACCATGGCCGGCCTTATCGCCTGCTGGCCTTTCACCTTCGCAAGGCGGGCCGCGTCGACGAGGCCAAGGCCGCGCTCGAGCAGTCGCTCGCCCGCGAGCCGAACGACTACAAGACCTGGGTCGAGTACGGCAGCTTGTTCTTCGGCGAGCGGGACTACGACCGGGCGCTGGTGTCCTTTCAGCAGGCGATTGGCGTGCAGCCGCGCTGCGCTCTGGCCCTGGGAAACATCGGCCGCATCGAGATGTTTCGCGGCAATTTCTCCGTGGCCCTGGCCGCTTCGCGCTCCGCAGCCGCGGCTGACCCCAACGATCCGGCGCTGCGTAAGCAAGTCGCGTGGCTGCTGGCCACGGCGCCGGATGCGGCGCTGCGGGACGGCCAGGAGGCGCTGCGGCTGATCGACTCGATTCGCCAGAACCCGCGAAAGACCGACATCCAGTGGCACGAGGTCCGCGCTGCCGCCCTGGCAGAACTGGGGCGGTTTGCCGAGGCCGTCGTCGCGATTCGCCGAGCCGCCCTGAGCGCCGAGTCGATTCGCAGCCCACGGATCGCTGAGTTGAAGGCTCAACAGTCCAGCTATCAGGATGGTCGCGCATGGCGGCTGGCACCGCGCTTGCCACAACTGGTCCAGGGGGAGGCGCGGCCATGAACCTGCCTGCCGCTTCGCACGTCCGCTGGGCCGCCGCGGCGATTGCCGTGATCGGAGCCCTGGCATTCGCCAGCGGTTTCGATGGCGAATTCGTGCTCGACGATTTCATCGCGATTCCCCACGACAGCCAAATGCACCGCGTCTGGCCGTGGGGTCCGATCGGCGACGTCAACCGCTGGTTCGGGGTGTGGACCTTCCAGCTCAACTATGCCCTCGGCGGCAATTCGCCGCTGGGCTATCACCTGGTCAACATCGCGATCCACGTCGCCGCCGGCCTGACCCTGTTCGATCTCGCGCGGCGGATGCTGCTGCTGCCGGGAATTCCGCACGCGCTGGCCGAGCGCAGCACGGCCGTTGCCTTGATCATCGCGCTGGTGTGGCTCGTGCATCCGCTCCAGACGCAGGCGGTCACCTACGTCATCCAGCGCTACGAATCGCTGATGGGGCTCTGCTTCCTCCTCGTGCTGTACTGCACGCTCCGCGGCGCAAAGGGCGAGCATGCCCGGCGCTGGTATCTGGCAGCCGCGACGGCAGCCTGGGCCGGCGCGGGCAGCAAGGAAGTGATGCTCGCCTGCCCGCTGGTGCTGATGCTGTTTGACCGCGCGTTTCTGGCCGCCTCGTGGCGCGAGGTGCTGCGCCGCCGCGGTATGCTGCACACGGCTGTGCTGGCGACCGGCGCGTGGCTGATCTGGGCGAGCCGGAGCAGCCTGGCTGCGGGCGGCACGAGCACCGCCGGTTTCGGCTTCCGCGGCGTCACGCCCTGGGAATACCTGCGTTCGCAAGCCGGTGTCATCCTGCACTACCTCCGCCTGGCCGTCTGGCCGGACGAGCTGATCCTCGACCGCGGCTGGCCCGTCGCCCACGCGCCGCTCGAAATCTACGGCTGTGGCGCGATCGTCCTCTTGCTGCTTTTCGCCTCGATAGCGGCCTGGTTCCGCTGGCCGCGAATCAGTTGGCTCGGACTGGCGTTCTTCTTCGTGCTCGCCCCGACGTCGAGCATCAACCCGATCGCCGACCTGGCCGTCGAGCACCGGATGTACCTGCCGCTGGCGGCCGTGGTGGCGCTGGCCGTGTTGGCCATCGCCCGCTTGCCGGTTCACGGGCGGTTTCAGTGGGGCCTGGCCACATTGATCATTGCCGCGCTCTTCGTGCGGACCACGCTGCGGAACCGCGATTATGCCGATCCGATCGGCATGTGGCGGCAAGTCGTGGACCACAATCCGGACCACGCCCGCGGCTACCGCATGCTGGCCGCGTTTCTCGCACAAGATGGACAACTGGATCAGGCCCGCCGCATGTATGCGGCTTCAATCGAGCGCGAGCCCCGGATTTTCCAGGTCTGGATCGAGTACGGCAACGTCTTTTTTCAGCAGGGCGATTATGCTGCCGCGATCGAACGGTACACGCGGGCGACCCGGCTTAACCCCAAGAGTTACCGGGCCTGGATGAACATCGGCCGTTGCCAGCTGAGGCTCGGCGATTATTGCGCGGCCACCAGCGCATCGCGCGCGGCACTGGCTGCGCTGCCAGACGACGCCGCGGCTTGCAAGCAACTGGCCTGGCTGCTGGCCACTGCGCCCGACGCAAAAGTCCGCGACGGCGCTGCCGCCTTGTCTCTGGTCGATGCCATTCGCCAGAACCCGCGGCGCACCGACATCCAATGGCACGAAGTCCGTGCCGCCGCCCTGGCCGAGCTCGGCCGCTTCGACGAGGCCACGCTCGAAGCTGCGCGGGCCGTCGCCGCTGCCGAATCCATCCGCAGCAAGCGCCTTCCGGAGCTCAAGCTACAACTCGCCGGCTATCAAGGCCATCAACCCTGGCGGCCTTCCAGCCACTAACCCTCCTGCCAATTCCTGACACGTGACGCAGTGGCACACGGCCATACTGATGCGCGCATATCGCCAAGTTTTCCCCGGACGGCAATTCGGATCGCAACTCCAGTCTCCGCAATAAGTTACGTCGAAATCCGCCGGCAATCCATTATGCGCATTATGCGCGCCAGCAGGCCTTGGCTGGGGGGCGGGATCTACGCCTGCCGAGGCTCCAGCCTCGCCACCGGCAGTCGCATGCATGCATAATCGCGGAATTCTTCCAACCGCATATTTCGACGCAAGTCACGGCAGAAAAACGACTTACGACGTTTATGCCGTATGCCCGCTATGCAAAATATGCAGCTTAGCGGCCAAATCCGGCATAACGCCGCGAGCAGCCGCGGCTGCGACTTGGGCGTTGCATACAACCAGGATGCCAAAGAGCCCGCCGCCCCAACCTAGCGGCAGCGATAGCAGAGAATTGTATCTGTTGTCCACTATTTGTCAAGAAGGAAGATACGACTCACGACTACCGCCACTTGCCCGCATTTTTGCAAGGTACACCTTGGCGACGCCTGCCGCGCGCAGCGCGACCTACTGTCAACGATGGGCTACCTTCGACCCTCTCCGCACGGGAGAGGGCTTACAACGCCGTTGCGGCTCGACTTAGCAGCGGGTGAGACCGCAGGACACCGGCGGCCAGCCGAACCGGAGCGAGCAGCAGGCCTTCCAGGTTCCGAGGGCCGGAACACTCAGGCACCGCCGGCCAATGACGGGGAGCGTAAAGCACCACTGGCCGCCGCCGACGCGGACACAGGGCGTACAGACGCGCAACTGCGAAGTGACGCCCCCCTCCACGAGCACTCCAGCATGCTGTGGACGAGCGATCGCACGTTGCGGGGGGAGTCGCAGGGGTGTTCGAGCCATGTTCTTTTCCTTTCCTCAACAAGCGGTGAAATGCGCCAGCGGAGTGCGAGACGGCCGGCGGGGATGAGCCGCTCGCCGACCCGTTCACACGGCGCGGGAATGTGGCCAGACCGTGGTTGGCGGGCAACGAGCCAGCTAACCTTGTGGTTCTTCCTGCTGATCCTCCGGATCCTCCGCGCCTTCCTCGGCCTGGAGAAGTCGAAGGCCGGCCTCCTGTTCGCGGACCAGCAGCGAGACGCAGCCCTCGTACGGA
>DASRJB010000602.1:0-5803 GCA_035649715.1 Pirellulaceae bacterium | reverse complement strand
AAAGAGTTCGGTCAGTGTCCCTCGTGCAAACGGCCTGACGGTCGGCCATGGCGATCCGGGATGCCATGCCCCCGATGTCGCGGCCAATTACTCGCAACGGGCGAGACATCGATGCAGTGGATTTAGTGTCGCTGTCCTTTTTTGCCCGGGTCACAAGCCTGAACAATGGATCGGAAGCAGATCAGCGAGTATCTCAGGCAACTCCCGGTTGAAGAGTTGGTAGCGGTCCTGCGCGATGTTTTTGAAACTCGATGTCCCTTCCCGGAAGAGGCCGCATTCTGCCGCAGCCGATTCTTCCTGGGTGTTGCGTGCAGCGACCTCGAGTCTGACGAGAACGAGAATGAGCGGTGGGGAAGGTGGAGATGGGACGCCGTTGCTTATCCCAATATTGCCAAGTGGGGCGACAGCCTCGGCCCCGACTACGGACTGTGCCAATATGGTAACTGCGCAGGCTGTGGCTTGACGGTTCGGTCGAATGTCAAAGACGGTGTGTGCCCTATCTGCGGAGTCGCCGTCTACATGACCTGAGGCACGGTTTCTGCCCAAGCGCTGACGCCCCTCTGCAGTTTCTCCGGAATTGTGCAGAGGCGGCCGTAATGGTTGACGCAGTCAGTGCCCGACTGGCCGAATTTTCTGCGGGGCTGTATTCGCTATCGGCAATCGCTCGATGAGCAGGCACCCAACGCCCCGCGAACCAATGCATCCTACGAACACTAATCTTACGTCCTGCGAAAAACCGGCTACTTCACGCCCAACTCCGCCAGGCGCTTGGCCGCCAGCGGCTGGGCCTTGGCGATGACTTCCTCGATCTCGACGGGCTCGCCCCCGCGGCGCTTGCTCTCGTCGGCAGCTTCCATGAAAGCGTAGATCTCCAGCGTCTCGGCCTGCGGGATCGGCGGCTTCTTCGAATGGAAGAACTTGCCGATCTCCAGGACCAGCGGATCGTAGCCGGCGGAGTCGCCGACGGGCCCCTCGCCCTTGTCACCCTTGGCGAGTCCGCCGTATTTTTGGCTCTCGCGAAAGGTGCCCTTGCGGCCGCCGACCCATTCGCCGACGACTTCGATCTTGCCGTCGGCCGTGGTCTTGCGGGTCACCAGCTCGCAGCCCGTGCCCATCACGGCGAACAGCGATTCGACGCCGTGAATGCCGTACCAGAAGAGATCGGGATGGGTCTTTTCGAGCGCGGCCGAGCCCGTTGTTTCCGCGCTGGTGATCTTGCCTAGCGACCCGCCGCGGACTTCCTGCGTCAGCTTTCCGTAGCGGAGCGACGACGAGCTGAACATCGGGCAGTTGTATTTCTTCGCCGCGTCCACGATGGCCAGGCAATCGGCCAGCGAGCCGGCCAGCGGCTTGTCGATGAACGTCGGCTTGCCGGCCTTCAAGCAGGGCAGGGCCTGCTCCAAGTGCGGCCGCCCGTCGTTCGTCTCCAGGAGCACGCAATCGACGCGTTTCAGCAGCTCCTCGATCGAATCGACGATCTCAACGTTGTGCTTCTTCATTTCCTCGATGTAGCCCGGCACGCGGCTGGTGCTCGATTCGATGTCCGGGCTGCCCTTGGGATAGGCCGCCACGACGCGGCAGTTGATCGCGTCGGCCTTCGGGCCGGGCGTGTTCATCGTTTTAGTGAAGGCGATGACGTGCGACGTATCCAGCCCGATGATGCCCACCTTGAGCGGCGGGTCGGCTGCCTGAACGCTCAAGGAAATCGTCAGCAGAGCCAGTGCAAGGCTGAAAGTGAGTTTCATGGCACGAGCTTTCATGGCACGAGCGCAGTTAGAGGACGGGCGAGAAGCGCGTACTTACTAATAGCAGAGTCGGCGGGCGCTTGCCATCCGCTAGCGCTGCCGGGCAGGTCCGCCGAGCCGCTGAATATAGGCCGCGGTGAGGTCCAGGACCTCCTGATCGCCGGCATGGTACTCGAACTGCCGGCTGTCGATCTGGCCGGAGCGGTGCACGTTGAAGAGCTCCAGCGACAGCAGCTCACGCTGCGCGGCGGCGTTTCCAGCGGTTTGCGGCGCCGACTTCCAATAGGAAACGCGATAGGGAAACAGCGGCAGGCTCTGGTCCGAGCGGTCGAGGACGATCTCGACGCGATCGGGCAACTGCTCGGGCAAGCTGCCTTCAGCCGGCGACTGACGCCCGCTGAGCGCGGCGAGCCGGTCGGGCTTCCATTTGCCGTCGAGCACCCAGATCGGCAGCGCTTGCCGCTCGCCGCCGCTCCCAGCGACGAATACCTCATCCGCACGCGGAGCGGCGAAGTCGAAGTGATTCTCCAGCGCCTCCAGCAAGCGCGGCAAGCCGCCCAGTATGATCCAAGCGCCGCGGGGCAAAGCATCGTCGCCGCCCGGTTGATCCGGTCGCCGCAGCCCGCGGCGCAGCTGTACGAGATTGACGCGGCCGAGCGTCGGCGGATTAGGCGGCACGTCGCGGCGAATCCAATAGCGGTCCGTTCCGCGAATTTCCAGGAGCGTCGCCGGCTGCTCGCCGACTTGCATCCGCAGCTCCAGCCGCAGCAGCCGCTGCGGGCCAGCGCCGAGCTGCAAGTAGCTGCCTGTGCCGGCAAGATCGTGCCCGAACGCATTCACGCGATAGCGCAGCTCGGCGGAAATCGCCGTCTGGCCATCGAGTCGCCGCACGGCTTCGGCCAGAAGCTGCTGACCGCCGGCCGCTGGCTCCTGGCCACTGGCGACTGGCTCCTGGAAGAGGGGCCAGGGACCAGGGGCCAGGAGCCAAGAGCCAAGGCAAAGGGCACTGACCATCACACTGGGGAAGCTGCGCCGCATTTGCCGGTCGTGCTGATTTTGCCAAAGAATCGAAAGATACCGCGCCGAACATATCCCTGTGGCCCGATAGCCCGCCCACGCCGGCGCTGGTGATGCGCCTGTCGATCGGACGATCGGCAGCGGCATCTTAAGCCCAAGCGCGCGGCAGGGTCCACGGCAAACGAGCCCACGGCAATCGGACGATGGTCCGCTAGCACGAAACATCGCAACCAAGCAGGCTTCGGCTCGGCCGCCGCGCGGCGGACGGTTTCGAGGCGCCGCGAGCAGGGGGGTAACATGAAAGTTCGTCTGTGCCTTGTGAGCGCTTCGCTCGCCGTGTGCCTCACGGCGCTGGGATGCGCGTTTCCGAAGCAGCACAACTTGCCGCCGGCTCCGCGGCTCTTGGAGCCGGGGCCGGGCGTCGGGGGTCCGGGTCCGGGCGTTCTGCCGCCGTCGCTGCCGCCGGCGATGATGCCCGTCGCGATGCCGAGCGTGCAGGTCAACTTCGCGCGGCCCGAGGCGATGCAGATTCGCTGGGACGTCGGCGGCGTCGGTCAGTTCGACAGCACGCCGCTGATCGTGCCCGGCCGGCAGAACTTCCCGCAGAACGGCCTCTACCGCCTGAAGCTGACCGACATTCCCGGCCGCGCGGGGCTGGAACTCTATCCGACCGTCGAGATCGGCCCGACCACGCCGCGGACCGAGGCCTTCCTGGCCCACAACGCGATCCCGGTGCAGTTCACCGAGGAAGACTTCGACCAGGTGCAGGCCGGCAACTTCGTCACCAAGGTGATTTACCTGCCCGATCCGGAGTTCCAGGAGCTGGCCCTGGCCGGCGTCGATACGCTGGTCAGCACGCGGCTCGATCCGGGCGTCGATCCGATCGTCGAGGCCGACCGCCGCGGCTCGATCATGGCCGTCGTGCGGCTGGGCAATAAGGACGTCGAGCTGGCCGGCGCCGAAGAGGGCCTCGGCGGGTTCGAGGGCGGCGGATTCGGCGGCGGGTTCGGCGGGCCTTGCCCGATGCCCTTCGGCGCGTCGGGCCTCGTGCCCAACTACGTGGCCGGCATCACCGCGCCGCAGTACGGCATGCCCTATGTCGGCACGCCGATCGGCCTGCCTGGACCGCCCCACGTTCCCTTCGGCGGCCCCGCCGGCCTGCAGAAGCACGTGATGAAGAATCACACGCATATGAGCATTCCCGGTCCCACACAAAACGTGAAGATCCACGTCCGCCAGCAGCCGGGCCAGAGCTATCCGAAGCCGGCGAACCGGGCCTGGATCAACGAGCAGATGATCCATCCGAGCCTGCCCTTCGAGCAGCCGCACTGGGACATGCACGAAGGCCTTCGCGGTGGAGTGCCAGCTCCGGTCCAGGGCGGTGCAATCCACGGCCGGCACGGCGCCGGCGGCATGCCCGCCGGCTACTGCCCACCGGAAGAGATGGGGCACTAGAGTCGACCTCACGCCCCGCGTGAGGACCGTCCGCTCGCATTGCGAGCGGACCGGCACGGGAACGCCACGGAGGGCGTTCCCTACAGGATCGCCGCCGAGGCGTTCCCACAGGAAACGAAAGGTCCGCCATGCTGCGTGCGGTCGCAAATCTTCGGCAGGTCGCGGCGGTAGCCGCCTGGCTCGCGGCGTCGGCGATGGGGCTTCCCGTCGCCTCCGCTCAAGGGCCCTGGCACTACCTCAACAAAGCCGACATGCCGCCGGGAGCGATTGGCCTGCGGCAGCTTCAGCGTGGCGGACCCTTGCCGGGGTACTTTCAGCCGGTCGAAGTGACCGCCCCGGCTGCGACGCTGCTCTCGGTTGTCAGCGAGGGCGAATTCTCGGAAGCCAAGCGCGAGAAGCTCCTCGCCGGCATGCTCATCGGCCAGGTCTATCGCCTGAAGGTCAGCAACATCCCCGGCCGCGAAGGGACGGAGATCTTTCCGACGATCGAAGTCATCGACCGCCTCTATCCGCCGCCGGGCCAGGCCGCCCGCTTTCCGATCCCGGTCGAACTGACCGAAGAGGAAATCAAGATGGCGGTGGACGGCCGCTACGTGCTCCGCGTGATCTACGTCGAAGAGCCGCGGACGGCCCTGCCGCTTCGCGATCAGCCAGGCCGGCAGCGGTATTTCGAAATCCGGCCGGGCGACGATGCGATGGAAACGGCCGACCGCCTGGGCCGGCCGGTCGCGATCCTGCGGATGGGCTCGCGCGTGCCGCTGCCGGACGAGGATCAGAGCCACTTCCTCTACCATCAGCCGCCGGTGCAGCTCATCGAAGAATTGCCGCCGGCCCTGCCGCGCAATCAAGGCCTGGAAGAGCGGCTGCCCGCCCCGCCGCGGCTGCCCTAAGCACTCACGCAGGACGCAACGCATGCGACACACCCTGTTGTTTCTGGCGCTGGCGCCCGTGCTGTTTTGCTCGTGCAAAGGCGTGGGGCAGTCATTTCTGATTGCCAAGAAAGACGGCGCGCCGGCTGAACCGACGCGACAAGTCAGCAGGGCTGCGCCCCGCTATCCCGTGCAGCAGGCTCAGTACAGCCTGCCGGTTCACGACACGCTCCCGCCATCGGCCTGGACCGGCGGCGTGGCCCGCGACTCCGTCGCGGGCATCCCGCCATGGAATGGCGGGCTACACGCGGACGGAGGCTACTGTCCGCACTGCGGCCCGGCGGGCTTGCCGCCGTTCCACTTCTCGGACGAGGGGCCGTCGGAAGAATTGTCCTGGATGCCCGACGGCCTCAAATGTCCCTGGCCCCAGGACGAATTCATCTGCGACGGCGGCGACCTCAACCACGATGTCCACGTGAAAAAGGACTGGACCGTCGTCGGCCTCGATCAGGAAGACACCGTCGCCCACTTCGACACGCTCGACGGCCGCACCGAAATCGTTGAAAGCAACTGCGTCTGCATCTACGCGCCGCGGTTCGCGGCCGTGCGGCAGGTGTCCAGCCCGATCCTGCACGAGGGCCACGAGCGGATGGCCGACGTCGTAATGCCGGTCAAGCCGAACCTGCACGAGGAAAATCGAATTCCCAAGACCGCGCT
>DASRJB010000601.1:0-6100 GCA_035649715.1 Pirellulaceae bacterium | reverse complement strand
CGTGCTCAAAGCGTTCGACGAAAAGCTGCAACGCGTGGTCGCGCTGAAGGTGATGTCGCCGCGGCTCGCCGGGAATGCCGCCAGCCGCAAGCGGTTCATCCGCGAGGGCCGGGCGGCTGCAGCCGTCTGCCACGAGCACGTCGTGACGATCCACGCGGTCGAAGAGGGCCCGCTGCTGCCGTACTTCGTGATGCAGTACATCAGCGGCCATTCGCTGCAGCAGCGGCTGGAGCGCAGCGGCCCGCTGGAAGTGACGGAAATCCTGCGGATCGGCATGCAGGCGGCCGAGGGGCTGGGGGCGGCCCACGCCCAGGGCCTGGTGCACCGCGACATCAAGCCGGCGAACATCTTGCTGGAGAACGGCGTCGAGCGGGTAAAGATCACCGACTTCGGGCTGGCCCGCGCGGTGGACGACGCCAGCCTGACCAAGAGCGGCGTCATCGCGGGGACGCCGCTGTTCATGTCGCCCGAGCAGGCCCGCGGCGAGGCGGTCGATCACCGGGCGGACCTGTTCAGCCTGGGCTGCGTGCTCTACACGCTGGCGACAGGCCGGCCCCCCTTTCGCGCGGCGACGACGATGGCCGTGCTGCGGCGGATTTGCGACGACGAGCCGCGGCCGATCCGCGAGCTGAACCCCGAGATTCCCGACTGGCTGGCGGCAATTATCACACGGCTGCTGGCCAAGGACCCGCTCCAGCGCTACTCGTCCGCGAAGGAACTGGCCGAGTTGCTCGCCGGCTGCCTGGCCCACGCGCAGCAGCCGGGCAGCGTGCAACTACCGGTGGTGATTGGCAATATTCCACCGCCGGTTTCCAAGGCGACGTCGCTGCCTGCACCGGCTGAAGGCCAGCGCCGCAGCTGGTTCGCGACGCCGGCGGGAATCGCCGTGCTGGTTGGCGTGGTGATTGCGCCGCTGGTCCTGCTGCTCGGTTGTGCGGGCCTGCTGGTGCTGGGCTACTGGATCATGCCGATCGGCGGAACGCCTCTCCAGGCGCCGCTCGCGCCGCTCGAGCCGCGAATCGTCGGCGACAGGAGTCGCGTGACCGCATCGGCGGCCGAGCTGACCGAGCTGAGACGGCTGGTGGACATCGCCGAGGAGGAGATGCGGCAATCGAAAGCGCTGTACGACGGCGGGAGGATTGCTGCCGGCGAGCATCTGCAAACGGAAATCAATCACTGCACCGCGCAGGCCGGCTATTTCCATGCGTCCGGTCAGCTGGCCGAGCGCTGCGACGCACTGCGGAGGAAGGTGAAGTTGCACGAACAGTTGGTGCATTTCGCCGACGAACGTGTGAAGGCGAATGTGGGGGTCCCCGCCGAGCGGCTGGCCGCCGAAGGGGCGCTCACGAAGGCGAAGCTCGAGTTGCGGGCGGCTGAGGGGGAAATGGCCGGTCGCCCCTGAGTCAGCGGCGGGCCTGGTACACGTCGTACAGCTTGAACAGCGTCTCGCGCAGGTTGCCGCCGGCTTCGTCCCAGGCGCGCTTCACGTCGCCGCCAGCGATGGTGGCTTCGTCCGGGCCGAGCAAGCGGCGAACCACTTGCTTGGCCAGCGCTAGGGTTGGCTCAGTCGTCAGCAGCGTCGGCAGGCCCATGTCCTGATGCGCGGTGACGAGCAGCCCGATGTCGTGGCGTCGGCAAGTGGCCAGCGTTCGCCGCCGCCACCACCAGGAAAGCTGCTCGTAGCCGTCGATGACGAGTAGTCCGCGCCCGCTCGGCGGAAGCTTGTCCAAATAATCCTTCGGGTGAAACTGCCGGAGCGTGCCGAGGTGGTAGCTGTGGACCGTGCGGCCGGCTTGTTTCAGCGCCGGCGCGAGGGCCGCCAGCAGCGTCGATTTGCCGCTGCCGTGCGGGCCGATGATCTGGCCGAACCAGCCGCTGGCGCGAAGCCGCTCGATCAGCGCCGCCGCGGACTGGCCGGGCGGGAAGATATAGTCAACCGCGCCGGGACGGATGTGGCGCGTGGCAAATGGGTTGGAGGTCATGTGGTCAGTCCGCGGGCCAGCCGAGTGGGCCTGCACCACGTTACGACGGCTCGGCAATCGCCGGCAAGACGGCCGGAACGCTGCCCAGCGTGAAGGGCTCTTCGACGACGAATTCCCGGCCGCGGCGAAGAAACAGCCGCAGCCGCACGCACCAGAAGACGCTGACGATCGCCCCGCGGTAGCTGAGGGGGCTGTTGGGGAGCTTGCTGCGGAGCCGCCGCATGGGCCGCAGGTCGCCGTCCTCGGCGTCGGCGGGCAGGCGGCGTTCGAAGAAGTGCACGCCCATGTCTTCTTCCCCCTTGCCCTCGGTGTACCACAGCACGGAAAGTTCCACGGCCTGGATGTCGGCCGGCTCGACCGCGTCGATCTGGTATTCGCAGACGAGCTCGTCGCCGGCCGCGAAGTTCCGATTCGGGCCGGCGAGGCACAGGCTGAGCAGCGGCTCGATCACGCCCGGACTCCTGCCGCGGGCAGAGGCACGTGCGGCGGCGTGAGGGCCGCGCGGGCCACGTGGCCGGCCACTTCGACCTGCTGCGTCGCTTCGCCCGGATAGACGACGAGCGGAAACCCGCGCTCGAACGCCGGCCAGCCGTCGGCCTCGCCGCGGGCCACGAGCTTCCAGCGCACGGCGTTGTGCGGCGAATAGAAGGAATGCATCGCCGTGGGCGGCACTGCGATCGCGCATTGCTCCTGGAACGGCACGCCGGCCTCGATGCGGAAATCGCGCCGCTCGAAGCACAGCTGCCGCCAGACCTCGCGGACTTCGCTGCGGATGTCGGTCCCTTGCGTGAAGGTGGCCTCCTCCTCGCAGACCAGCCACAGTTCCAACGACTTCATCGTCAACTGCCCGTGCTGGGCAATCGCCACCTGGTATTCGTGGCCCGGCGCGAGCGGCAGGTCCGAGATCTCGACCGTCGTCGATCCCGTGCCGCTATTCACCACGAGCAGCTGCAGGAACTCGCGGATCGCCCAGTAGCAAACCGCCCAGAACGGCACGAGCAGCGCCGTCAGCAGCCATTCCGGCCGTCCGGCCAGCGCGTTGCTGATCGTCCAGACGGTGAAAAAGCAGACGACGCCGGTCCACAGCAAGCCGAAGATCGTCATCGCCAGCAGCTGCCAGCCGGGCGTCTGAGCCGGCGGCAGGCGATAGGCCAGGTCGATGCCAGGGCTGTTGACCAGCCCGTCGAAGGGTGGAATGGCCGGATAGTTCCGCGGCCGCGGCACGGCCTCCTGCATCAGATCGAGATCGACCGCCCGCGTGGCCAGGGCGCTGCGCCGCTCGGCCGAGACGCCGATCCGCAGCACCGTCCAGATCATTCCGCCGCCGCCGAGCAACACGAACGACGCCATCAGCAGCAGGAACAGCCACTTGCCGAAGCCGATCGTGAACGACGCCGGATCGGGAGCGAGCAGATGGCTGGCCAGCAAAACCGACAGCGCGAGCATGCCGACCAGGAACAGCGAGCCGAAGAAGAGCGCCTCGCCGAAGTTGCCGACGAGATTCGATCCCGTGCGGCGACCGCCGCGCTTCTTCTCAACGAAGCGAAAGAGTCGAGCCACTAATGCCGCTCCGGTCCCTTAATCCCTTTGCGGGCTGTTCCTGAAAATATCTTAGAGAATTTCCCCGTTCTCGACAAACTCGACCCAGGCCGCAAGGTCGGGTTCCGGGTGGTTTGTGTCCCCTCGCGGCCAAAGGGACTACAATCGCCGCAGATTGGCCTTTGTGGGGCGAGTTCTGGCTTGGAAGCAGCTCGCAGCCAGTAAAATGTCGCAAATATCCAAGGAAGCTGATATGAAACGTTACCTCGGTTGGGCAGCCTGGCAGGCCTCGGCCCTGGCGGCAGCGCTGTTCATTGCCGGCGCGTTGCGGGCCGGGGATTGGCCGCAAATTCTCGGGCCCACGCGCAGCGGACACGCCGAGAGCGAGCGGCTGCTGGCCACCTGGCCAGCCGGCGGGCCGAAGCTGCTCTGGAAGTTCCCGCTCGGCAGCGGCTATGCCGGTGCGGCGGTGATGTCCGGTAAAGTGGTCGTCTTTCACCTTAGCGGCGCGAGCGAGCGGGTCGAGTGCCTCGACGCGACAAGCGGCCGCTCGCTGTGGAAAGCTGACTTCGAAGCCAACTATCGCGGTGGCATCGACGCCGACAAAGGTCCGCGGTGCGTTCCGCTGGTTGCCGGCAATGCGGTGTATGCCTTTGGCGCGGCCGGCGATCTGCACGCGGTCGCCCTCGATTCCGGCAAGGCGCTCTGGTCGCGGGCCCTGTGCGACGACTACAAGAGCGACCTGGGCTATTTCGGCGCGGGCAGCACGCCCGTGCTGGCCGGCGGCAGGCTGCTGGTGAATGTTGGCGGCAAGGGCGCTGGCCTCGTCGCTCTCGATCCGGCCACGGGAAAAACGCTGTGGCAAGCCACCGATGAGGTCGCCAGCTATTCCGCGCCGGCCGCCATCACGCTGGGCGGCAAGGAGCAGGCGCTGTTCATCACGCGGATGAATTGCGTGCTCGCCGATCCGGCGACCGGCAACGTCAAATCACTGTTTCCCTTCGGGGCCCGCGGGCCGACGGTCAACGCGGCCACGCCGCTCGTCTTCGGCGGCAAGCTGTTCACGACTGCCAGTTACGGCATCGGCGCCGTCCTGGCATCGCTCGACGGCGCGGGAGCCAGAACCATCTGGTCCAACGACGACACGCTCTCCAGTCAATACGCGACTCCGGTCGAGCACGAGGGGTTTCTCTATGGCACTCACGGCCGCGAGGACCAGGGCGTCGCCGAGCTGCGGTGCGTCGAAGTGGCGACGGGCAAGGTCCGTTGGACGCAGCCGAACTTTGGCGTGGCCCACGCGATCCTGGCCGACGGCAAGCTGCTGTTGCAGACGGCCGACGGACGCTTGGCGCTGGCCGCTGCCGATGCGGCGAAGTACCGCGAGCTGGCCTCGGCCCAAGTGGCGCAAGAGCCGACGCGGGCCTTGCCCGCCCTGGCCGCGGGGCAGCTCTACGTTCGCACCGGCAGCGGCGGTGGCCAGCTGCTCTGCTTCCGCGTCGGTAATGCAGCCGAGTGAAACTGCCCATTGCCGATTTTGCCCTCGAAAACTAAAATTCATAAGTAACCGCTTCGCCTCGACCTTGGCCCTGCGGGCCGCCCACGCCTACCCCAGTTGGCACTGCTGATGAGCGACCTGCACCACGAATGCGGCATCGCCGCGGTTTATCACCTGCCCGGCGAGCCGCATCCGCTCTGTCCCGACGGCGGGCCGGACGAAATCTCGCGGCTCGTGCCGCGGATGCTGCTCGACATTCAGAACCGCGGGCAGCTCGCCGCGGGGATGACGAGCTTCAACCCGCACCGCGATCAGCTGCTCGACACGCACAAAGACGTCGGCACGGTCAGCGAGGTCTTTCGCCTCTCGCACCGCGGCAAGGCCGAGAGCCTGATGCGGCAATACGCCGGCCGGGCCGCGATCGGCCACGTCCGCTATGCGACCTGCGGCTCCGAGGACCGCAACTACGCTCAGCCGTTCGAGCGGCACCATTTGGAAAAACGCAAGTGGTTCGCGTTCGGGTTCAACGGGCAGCTGGCGAATTTCCAGGAGTTGAAGGAGAAGCTGCTGAGCGACGCCGACCACCACCTGGCCCGCGAGAACGACACCGAGATCATGATGCACGAGATCAGCCGCGAATTATCGGGCGACCGTCGCCCGCGGCTGGTGGAGGTGATGCGTTCGGTCAGCCAGCGGTTCGACGGGGCGTACAGCATCGTCTTTCTGAATGCTCAAGGCGACTTGCTCGTGGCCCGCGATCCGCTGGGCATCAAGCCGCTGTGCTATGCGAAAGAGGGCAACCTGTTCGCCGCGGCCAGCGAGAGCGTGCCGCTCCTCAACCTGGGCTTTGCCCCGGAGAACATCCACTCGCTCGCGCCGGGGCACGCGATTTCGATCACCGGCGGCAAGTTCGAGCTGGAGCCCTTCGCGACGCCGCAGCGGACGGCGCACTGCTACTTCGAGTGGATTTATTTCGCCAACGTCGCGAGCACGCTCGACGAGCGGAGCGTCTACCTGTCGCGGACGGCGCTGGGCGAGGAGCTGGCCCGGCTGGAGATGGCCGATGGCCGCGTCCCGCTCGACA
>DASRJB010000600.1:0-2213 GCA_035649715.1 Pirellulaceae bacterium | reverse complement strand
CGCCGCGTCGAACGCTTTCTTTTGCAGGTCGTCGCACGGCTGCAGGGCGACCATCCTGATGTCCGGGTACTTCTCCGCCCGCCGGGCCTCGATGGCCTTCTGCCACTCGTTCATGTTGGCGGCCGTCAGCGACGCGGTAATGATGGCGAACTCGCCTTTGCCGCCCATCACCTTCGCGGCCGTGTCCATGAGCGTGGTGCCGATGCCCTGCGGCGTGGCCTGATTGACCAGAAAGTCACGGGCGTCCGGCTCGGCGTCGGCGTCCCACGTCAGGACCTTGATGCCCCGCTGGCGAGCCTTCCGCAGCACCGACGAGACGCCCGACCGGTTCTCGACTGCGACCGCGATCACATCGACGCCCCGCGTGATCCAGGCCTCGATCACTTCGTTCTGCTTCGCCGGATCGGGATCGGTCGGCCCGTCCCAGATCAGCTCGATGCCGAGCTCTTTGGCCGCTTCTTCCGCGCCTTGCCGGCAGGCGATGAAGTAGGCGTTGCCCTTGCTTTTGGGCATCATGGCGACGGTGATGGTCCGCGCGATCGGCGGCGTGTGTTGGGGCGACGCGGCCGGAGCGAGCTGCATCAAGCGCGAGGAGCTCAGCTCCAGCTGCCGTGCCTGTTCGCGCAGGGCATACCAGTTGCTGCCGGCGATGATGCCCGCCGCCACCAGGATCACGCCGCAGATCACCGCGACTTGCGAGTTCTTCACTTCGAATTCCTCCATCGTTGCCCGGGCCGCGGCGCGGGGCAGCGCCGACAGCCGCTCCAGTGCAATCGTCCCGAGCAATACGCCGCCGATCAAGATGCCGGCCAATTCGGCGGGCAGTGCCGCCAGCCGCAGGCCGTTTTGCAGCACGACGATCGCCACCAGGCCCAGCAGTGTGCCGTGGATCGTGCCACGGCCGCCGAAGATCGAAGTGCCGCCGAGGACGACCGCGGTGATCGCCATCAATTCATAGCCCGTGCCCGCGTCGGCTTTCGCCTGGCCAAGGTGCGCGACGTACAGCACGGCCGCCAGGCTGGCGACGAGGCCCGAGAGCACATAAACGATGAGCAGCCGGCGTTCGACGGGGATGCCCGCGTGGCGAGCACCCTCGGCAGAAAATCCAATCGCCACCAGCCCGCGACCGGTGGCAGTCAGGTGCAGCAGCCACCAGTAAGCGGCGGCGACAACGATCAGCAGCGGCAGCTGCGCCGGCACGCCCAGCGGCAGATAGCCCTGCCCAAAGAACAGGAAGCTGGCAGGAAAGCTGGTGTAGTTCTCGACGCCGCGCGTCAGCCCCTCGGCCAGTCCACGAAACAGCGAAAACGTGCCGAGCGTAACGATCAGCGGCGGCAGGCGCAGCAACGTGACCAACAGGCCGTTGAGCGTTCCCGCCAGAGCGCCCGCCGCCAGCGTGACCAGCGCGGCGAGCGGAATCGGCAGGTGCGCGTCGCGCCACAGCATGCCGAAAAGGACAGCTGACAGCCCGATCAGCGAGCCCACCGACAGGTCGATGCCGCCGGACACGATGACCGGCGTCAGCGCCAGCGCGAGCAGGCCGACTTCGACGCTCAGCCGCACGATTTCGAAGGCGTTGGCCGCGGTAAAGAAGTTCTTGCCGATTGCGGCAAACAGCGCGACCTCGGCCGCGAGCAGCGCGGCGAGGATCGCTTCCTGAGGCAGGCGGCCCGTGCGGCTAGACATGGCTCCTCCGCCCGCGGGCCAGGCTGTCGGTGGCGACCGCCACGAGGATGATCGCGCCTTGAATGGTCTTTTCCCAATACGGCTGCGAGCCCAGGAACACGAGCGCCGGGCCGATCGTCGCCAGCAGCAAGACGCCCAGCAGCGGCCCGACGAGTGTGCCCCGGCCGCCGGAGATGGCCACGCCGCCCACGACGACCGCCGCGATCACCTGCATCTCAAGTCCGTTGCCCGCGCTGGGGTCGCAGTCGGCAAACCGCACGCCGTTGAGCAGCGCCGCCAGGCCGGTGAGCGCGCCGAGCGCCGCGAAGACTCCGAACGTCACCCGCCGTGGCGCGAGTCCCGCCAGGAACGCCGCCTCGGGATCGGAGCCCGTGGCATAAACCGCGCGGCCGGCGGCGAGGTTCCGCAGGCTCCAGGCGAGCGTTGCAAAGACCGCCAGCGCGATGCCCACGAGGCACCACTGCCCAAGATCCTGGCCCAGGCCGAACCACTGGAACCCGGGCGGCAGGTTCTTCACGAACTCGCCT
>DASRJB010000599.1:0-2416 GCA_035649715.1 Pirellulaceae bacterium | reverse complement strand
CGAACTCGCTGGCCAGCCAGTCGAGCAGCTCCGGGTGCGTGGGCGGGGTGCCTTGATAGCCAAAATTGCTGCTCGACCGCACGATCCCGCGGCCGAAGTGGTACTGAAACACGCGGTTGACGATCACGCGGCTGGTCAGCGGATTGTTGGAGCTGGCGACCCAGTCGGCCAGCACGCGGCGGCGGCCGGAGGAATTGCTGCCGTCCGGCGGCGCGGGAATTTGCGGCGGCGAGCTGCCCTCAGCCAGAAGCACGCTCGGAAATCCGGGCTCCACACGGTCCCCTTTGCCCTGCGGATTGCCGCGAAGCAGGACGAACGTCTCTCGCGGCTGCGAATCTTCCTTCACCGCCAGCGCCTGGGCAGAGGCCTGCGGGCGCTCGCGGTCGAGCCGCGATCGGGCGAACTTGAGCCTGGCATAGTTGTCGAATTGCTCCTGCGTGATCAGCTCGCCGATGTGTTTGCGCATCAGCCGCACGCGGTTGCCGGGCGACTTGAAGTCGTCGCGTTCGCCGCCGGGCAGTTTGTCGGCGATGAGGGCCTCGATTTCGCGCTGCTGCCCTTCGTTCTCGGTGATTTTCCGCTCGTGCTGCGCAATCAGCTCGCGCTGCCGCTCCTGGTCCTCCGCCCCGCCGATCGTCCGCAGCGACGCCGCGGCGACCGACTGATCGCTGCGGTCGCCGTAGTGCTTAACGCCGTGAAAGAACGCCAGCAGGCGGTAATAATCGCGCTGCGGGAAAGGATCGAGCTTGTGGTCGTGACAACGGGCGCAGTTGACCGTGAGCCCGAGGAACGTCTGGCCCGTCGTAGCGAGGATGTCGTCGAGACCGTCGTAATAGGCCAGCAGCGGGTCGGCCGGCTCGTCGTCCCACAGACCCAGGCGGTAATAGCCCGTGGCGATGATCGTATCGGCGGTGACCTGGTCCAGCTCGTCTCCCGCCAGCTGCTCGCGGATGAACTGATCGTAGGGCTTGTCGGCGTTGAGCGAGCGGATGATGTAGTCGCGATACCGCCAGACATACGGCTTGGGATTGTCCCGCTCAAAACTATTCGACTCGGCGTAGCGCACCAGGTCGAGCCAGTGCCGGGCCCAGTGCTCGCCATAATGCCGCGACTCCAGCAAGTCCTCGACGACGTTCTCGTAGGCCGTCGGCGAACTGTCGGCCAGAAACGCAGTCACGGCGTCGGACGAAGGCGGCAGGCCCGTCACGGCGTAATAGGCCCGCCGCAAGAGCGTCGCCTTGTCGGCCGGCGGCGCGGGCCGCAGCCCTTTTTCCTCGAGCTTCGCCAGAACGAACGCATCGAGCGGGGTCTTCACCCAGCCCGCGTCCTTCACCGCCGGCACGGGCGGACGCACTACCGGCCTATACGACCAGAAGTTCCGCGCCGCCTCGTCGACGCGCGGCGGCCCGCGATGCACCAGCACTCCGCTCTCGCCGTCGGGCCAGGGCAGCTTCCACTTCACCCATTTCGTGAGCACATCGATCTGCGCCTGGGGCAGCTTGCCCTTGGGCGGCATTTCGAGGCTGTCCCAGTTGATCGCCTCCAAGAGCAGGCTCGCTTCGGGCTTCTCGAGCGACATCGGACCGCCGATTTCGCCCCCCTTGAGCAGACCGCCGCGGCTGGTCAGGTTGAAGTTGCTCTGAATCTTCTTCTCGCCGCCGTGGCAGACGACGCAGTTCGCCTGGAGGATCGGCTTCACTTCGCGCGTGAAGAACTCCAACTGCTCGGCGGTGAATTGCGGCTCTGCCGCCGCCGCACAAGTGCCGATCAGCAACAGCAACAAGGGACGCAACAGCATTCACGTGCTCCGAGCAGCAGGAAGGCCAGACCACGGCGGGAAGCCTGAATTTTAGGCCGCCCCGTGCGCAGCCGGAAGGTGCGAAATGGCCGACATGCGATTGCTCCAAACGGTGAAGCTTCTGGTCCGGCCCATGAGATTTGAAGCCTGAAGCGCCAGCGAAGGAAGCGCCGTAAGGTTAATACCAAGGACTCGCAAATCACCAGGCACCAAGAGGCCGCGCCCTGCGTTCCTGGTGCGCTAGGTAGCGATGCTGGCGCTTCAGGCATCAGGAATTTCTTAAAACACCCCGAAATAGGGAGGCGCGGAATGGACCACACTAGTCCATTCTGAAAACGCGTTGGTGGGAATTTGGCGGTTTTTTTGTGGTTGTAAAGGGCGTGAGGGCAAGGGGTTGCGGCGAGGCGTGCAGGCAGGGGGGTGAGAATTCTGGGCGGGGGGTTGTTGACGGGTGTTCACGCAAGTAGCAGAACCTGAGCATACGTGTACAGAACGCGCATGTAGGTAGGTCTCGCCTGCCGGGCGAGACCTCTGCGGCCAGCAAAGACGTTCCCCCGCGATCAGGTTCCGCCCGGCAGGCGGAACCTACTCAGGAGACTTGCCATGACGAAGACCGCG
>DASRJB010000598.1:0-2398 GCA_035649715.1 Pirellulaceae bacterium | reverse complement strand
AGGAGCTCGATCCGCAACTGGCGGCGTACCGGCAGCAGTTCCTGCGGGCTGCGGCCGCCGTGATCGCCGGCCGGACAGCGGCGGACAAGCTCGAGGAGATCACCCAGATCCGCGAGAATGTGCTGGCCCTGGCCAAGAAGGACGACCTCACCAAGGCCGAGATCGTGGCCACCAGCGATCCGGGCCTGGCTCGCTTGAAGGAGCTGATTCTCGTCAGCCGCAAGGACATCCTGGATTCCAATGCCAACCTCATCGCGGCCCGCAACCGGCTGCAAGTGCTGGGCAAGGAGTGGGAATTGTGCGCGACGCTGATCCTCGCCGCGAAACCTGAACCGGCGAAAACCGACGCCGCGCCGCAGGAAAAACAGCCTGCCGAGGAGATCGCTGAACTGGACACGACGCCCTCGTTCGAAAAGTACCTGGTCAAGGACGAGGAAATCGCCACGGCGCTGGCTACGCCGATGAGCGACGCCGCCCGGCGGACGCTGGCCCAGAACAATCAGCTCGCTGGCCAGCTCGACCCCGAAGAGGCCCGCTGCGTCCTCGACCTGAACCTGACCCGCAACCTGCTCGGCCTCGACCCGCTGGTGATCGACCTGAAGCTGGCGGCTGCCGCCCGCGACCACTCGCGCGACATGGAGGAGCAGAAGTTTTTCGACCACGAATCGCCTGTCCCCGGCAAGAAGACTCCCTGGGACCGGGCCGAGAAGTTCGGCACGACGGCTTCGGGCGAGAACATCGCCCTGGGCACGCTCGACGGCGCCGTAGTCAATCAAATGTGGTGGCACAGCCCCGGCCACCACCGCAACATGCTCGGCAGCCACACCCGCGTCGGGCTGGGCCGGCACAACCAGCACTGGACGGAGCTGTTCGGGCGATAGACCGCCCTAAGCAACCGCCGGCGAATATAACGAAAACTGCCGCGGGCGAGGATTTTTTCTCGCCCCATCGCGCCAGCAGTCGCGCCGCAACCCCCTTGTTTTCAAGCAGTTCCGGCGAAGCCGCCGGCGGTGGATCGCATGAGGGTTTGAAGCCTTAGAGAGATGGGTGACGAGTTTTCGTTATATAAACAGAAGTTCAATTAGGGTGCCGATTCGGCCCTAGCGTGGAACGACCAAATTGAGACAGAGCAGGGCGACGGGCGGCCAAAATGGCCGACCGCCGCGCAATCGGAACTACACTGCAAATAGCGTACCAATGTTCACAATGCCGGGGTCGCGTCCCGCGAATGGGCGGTCGGTCGAGACCGCGGATCGGCCGCGGGCCGGACCGCGTGGGAGGCGACCCACTCCACGATCCGCCAGTCGAGCCAGCGGTGGTCGGGGTCAACGCCGCGGGCGCCCACGAAGCCCAGGTGGCCGCCGCAGGGAGTAATGATGAGCTGCGTACTGGGTGAATAGCTGGCCCGCTCGAATGGCCCGACGGGAATGATCGGATCGCTGGCCGCCGTGACGATCAAGGTCGGCACGGTGATCCGCGGCAGCAGGCGTCCGCTGCTGGCCTGCGTATAGTAGTCGTCCGTGTCGGCGAAGCCCGATAGCGGCGCGGTGAAAATCGCGTCGAAATCGAGCAGACTGCGAGGCTGCGGCACCAGCGGCCGCGAGAGGGCGTCGGGCCGGACCTGCGACCGCTGCTGGATGAAGCGCACCAGGTTCCGCGCGAACCGCCGGTCGTACAGCCGATTCCAGCCCCGCTGCATGTTTTTGGAGCACTCGATGAGGTCGATCGGCGGGCCGATGGCCATGACGCTGGCCAGGTGCGGGGGCGCTTGGCTCCCCAGCTCGCCGGCCAGCTTGAGCACGATGTTGGCCCCCATCGAGAAGCCGACCAGGTGAATCGGCGAATCGGGGCAAGTCTCGATCACGTAGCTCAGCGCGGCGGCCGCGTCCTCGCTGCGGCCGGCATGCACCGGATGGCGGGCCAGCGGAAACCCCGCGCCGTAACCGCGGAGGTCCATGCGAAACACGCGATAGCCGCGCTCGGCGAGCTTCACGGCGCAGCGCTGCATGTAGCCCGACTGATGACAGCCGCCGAGGCCGTGCAGAAGGAGAGCGACGGGGTCGCCTGGCTGCCACGTCGCGTCCGATCGGGAGACAGGGGACAGGGAACAGGAGACAGGAGATGCCGGCAGATCATCGTGCAAGACGATTTGATCGCCGTCGGGCAGCGGGACGTGATGTTGCCGCGCGCGATAGTGGACCTTGAGCCACGGCAGATACGAGCCGACGACGGTCTGCAAATGGCCGCCGCGAATGAGCGGATGCGGGCGGAAATTTGGGAAGGCAAGCGACATATGCGGGGGCAACCGTTCTCCCTTTATACTCGTTTTGACCGCCCCCGTTTCAAGCCCCGCCTTGAAAATCATTCACCACGACAATCCCTAGTAGCGTGCTGTCAG
>DASRJB010000597.1:0-8226 GCA_035649715.1 Pirellulaceae bacterium | reverse complement strand
AAGCCCGATTCGGCCAAGGCCGCCGAGACCACCAAACAGATCGTCGCCGTCTTCCGGCTGAAGGGCGGCCTCACCGAGACGCCGACCGACGAGAGTTTTCCCTTGATGCTGGACCAGGTGACTGCACTCAAGAGTCTCGTGGAGCGGATGCAAAAAGCGGCGGCGGACAAGGACGTGAAGGCGGTCGTGATCACGCTCAACGACTTCGGTGCGGGCTTCGCGCAGATCGAAGAGCTGCGGCAGGCGATCGCGGGACTGCGGTCGGCGGGCAAGGATGTCTATGCCCACTCCGATTCGCTGCAAATGCCCGACTATCTGCTCTTGTGCGGGGCGACGCGGCTCTCCGTCGTGCCGACGGGCGACCTGTGGCTCACGGGCCTGTCCGGCGAAAGCCTGCACGTCCGCAAGCTGCTCGACCTGATCGGCGCGAAGCCCGACTTCCTCACCTGCGGGGCCTACAAGAGCGCCGCCGAGATGTTCATGCGGGCCGAGCCCAGCAAGGAAGCCGACGAGATGCACAACTGGCTGCTGGACAGCCTTTATGACAGCTCGGTGAAGCTGATCGCCAGCGGCCGCGGCGTACAGCCCGAGAAAGTTCGCAAGTGGATCGACGACGGCCCTTACACGGCGGAAAAGGCCAAACAGGCCGGCCTGATCGACTCGGTCGAGCACCGGCAGGATTTCGAGGCGGGCGTGAAGCAGCGGCTGGGGGACAAGGTGACGTTCGACACGAAGTACGGCAAGGCGGCCCAGCAGCAGATCGACCTCTCCTCGCCGTTCGGGATCATCAATTTCTATTCGGAGCTGCTCAGCGGCGGTAAGAAGGCAAAGTCGCACAAAGAGTCGGTGGCGATCGTCTATGTCGAAGGGCCGATCGTCCTCGGCGCCCCGACGCCGAGCCTCTTCGACGCCGGCGGAGGCATCGCCGCCAGCACGCCGATCCGCGCGGCGCTGAACAAGGCGGCGGCCGACGACTCAATCAAGGCGGTCGTCCTGCGCGTCAACTCGCCCGGCGGCTCTGCCGTGGCCAGCGAGATCATCCTCGATGCCACCAAGCGCGTGAAAGCCAAGAAGCCGCTGGTCGTCTCCATGGGCAGCGTCGCCGGCAGCGGCGGCTACTACGTGGCTTGCGGCTCGGACACGATCTTCGCCGACGAATGCACCATCACCGGCTCGATCGGCGTCGTCGCCGGCAAGCTGGCCACGCAGGAGATGTTCGGCAAGGTCGGCGTCACCTGGAAGGAATACAACCGCGGAGCGAACGCCGCCCTGCTCAGCTCGTCGAACGTCTTCACCGAGGCCGAGCGGAAGAAGCTGCAAGGCTGGATGGACGACATCTACGGCGTCTTCAAGGGGCACGTCACCGCGATCCGCGGCAGCAAGCTGAAGAAGCCGATCGACGACCTGGCCGGCGGCCGCGTCTATACTGGCAAGCAGGCACTGGAGCTGGGCCTGGTCGATAAGCTGGGCACGCTCGACGACGCCGTCAAGTTCGTCGCCAAAGAGGCGAAGCTCGACAAGTACGAGCTGCGGATCGTGCCCGAGCCCAAGAGCTTCATCGAGCAGATTCTGGAAAGCAGCAGCGGCGACAAGGACGAAGACACGGTCGGCATCGGAGCCGCGCCCTTTTCAACCGGCTCGGCGAGCCTGCTCGATTCGGCGCTGCCCTACCTGGAGCACCTCGACCGCCGCCACTGCCAGGCCGTCCTGCGGGCCCTCACCCAGCTGGACATCCTCCACCGCGAGGGCATCGCGCTGGTGACGCCGGAGGTCATTGTCCATTAGGTCGGCCCAGGTCCAAACACACGCCCGACCGGGGCGGGAGCAAGAGTAAGAGGAAGAGTAGGATTAGGATGAAGGTTACGATCGAGCGCGGGCAGCAATCCTGCTCTTACTCTTCATCCTGCGCTTACGCATCTTCTTAATCTTAATCCTGATCCTAATCTTCATCCGGCTCGGCCGCCCGTCGCGTTCGGCGCGCCTAGCGGCGCTGGCAGTCAGCCGGCTTGGGGGCCGGGGCTAAGCGGCCGCTAGTTGCCCGCCGGCAGCGCGGCGCGGGCGGGCGGATCGGCGACGCCGGTGCCGATCGGCTGAGCGGGGTTGATGCGCAGCGGATTGGTGGAGCTGAAGGAGGCGGGGGCGAGGTTGGCCGCGGCCTTCCGCACGCTGCCGCCGGGCGGAGCGGGCAGCGCGGCCGGCGTCGGTTCATCGGGAACCGCCAGCTGGGGCGTCGCGCTCAGGGGCTGCGGAGCGCGGGCTTCGAGCGCTCCGGGCACCGTTCGCGGAGTCGGAGCAGGCAGGATCCCGCTGCCGCCATCGGGCGGAGCAGCGGGCGTCGGCTCGGCGGCGGGCAGCTGTTCGAGGGCCGCGCCGTCGGGGTTCTCCAGGTGGAAGCTGCCGATGCCCGGTGCGTGCTCTGGAATCGGGCCGCGGCTGATGACCTTGGGCCGCGTCCAGCCGTAGTCGATGTAGTGGCCGGCGTCGCGCTCGCGAGCGCGGGCCAAGGCGTCCCAGTAGGCTTTTTCCGGCCAGGGGCCTTCGCCGAAGGAGACGCCGTCGTACTCCATGATCGAGCCCTTGCGGGTATGCAGGTCGGCGATCGACTTGTTGTATTCGATGACCGATTGCCAGAACGCGCTCTGGGCGACGGCCCGGCGGCGCTGGGCTTCGAGCACGTCGTCGAGGGCCACCCGGCCGGCCTTGTAGAGCGCCTCGCGGGCGTTGACGTCTTCTTGCGACGCGGCCCAGCGGTTGGCGTTGGTCTGCGCCAGGTGGAAGTTCGTATCGACGTTGCGGACGGACAGGGCCAGGCCGTGCGAGACGTCCAGCTCGATGTCTTCCAGGAACGCCTTTTCGCGGGCCAGCCGCAATTGGGCGTGCCGCACCCCGGCCAGCTCGCGGCGGAAGCCGATGGGCATGTCGTACTGGAACAGGAAGGAGAACTCCTGGAACCTGCCGCTGGTGATCTCTTCGAACGCCGTCGAGCCCGCGAGCGGGAAATCGACGCCGGTGCGGCCCGCAAAGATCAGGTCGTCGCCGATGCCCAGCCAGCGGTACTGCGCGCCGACATCCAGCCGCGGCAGCAGGAGATTGCGGGCCAGAATCAATTCCATCTCGCGGGTCTTGATCCGCCACCGCTGCTGGATCAGTTCCGGCCGGCGGGCGATGGCCTCGGCCAGGATATCGCACCACTCGAATTCGACGCGGGCCAGCGAGGGCTCGTCCTTCGGCCGGATCAGGCGGCCGTCGGTCGCGGCCAGGCCCATCAGCAGCCGCAGGTTGTTCTCGGTGTCGTACAGGTTGCGGAGCGAGGTCTCGACGGCGGCGCGGAAGCTGAAGTATTGCTCGCGGGCCTGGGCTTCGGCCTGGACCGGCTCGACTTCCTGCTTGAACTTCTCATAGACGATCCGCCAGGTGCCCAGGGCGCTGTCGCGGCCGACCTTGGCCGTCTCCAGGTTGCGGTAGGCGAGGTACAGGTCCCAGTAGTAGATCTCGACGTTGTTGAGCGTGTCCTGCAGAGCGCCCATCAGGTTCATGATCGTGATGTCGGTCCCCATGCGGGCCAGGATCACGGGCATGCGGTTGATCTGCGCCCCGCGGCCCTGCATCAGCGGATGGCGGACATCGACTTGCAGCACCTGGGTCCAGGTGCTGTTGAGGGCTTGAATGTCCCCGCGGCTGATGCCGCGGTTGTAGTCGGTGGTGCTCGAGAACGAGACCAGGCTGCCTTCCGCGGTCCGCTTGGCGAGCGTCGCCTGCAGGCCGCCGTTGCGCAGGTCGAGGATGGTCGGAAAGCCGAATGCGTTGATGTCCACGTTCTGCGGGCGGTCGGTGCTGCTGGCGATTGAGCCCGAGGGGCCGGTGCCGGTGATGTTGAGCTGCGCGTCGAACTCGGCCAGGGCGGCCTCGACGCCTTGCCGCACGTTGGCCACGCCGCCATCGACCGACGGGCCGTTGAACGCGCTGCCCGCGCCCGATTGCAGGAAGCCGGGCACCGCGCCGTTGGCCTGGCCAGGGTTTGATTCAACGACCGCCGGATCGTACATCGTCGAAAACAAACCGCCGGGATTTGTGATCCGCGAGCCCTGCTGGACGCCGGGAAAGAGCTGACCATTTTGCAGGCGGGCCGAATTGCCGCCGCGGAGGATCTTGCTGTTGGCCAGCGTGATCGCGACGCATTCCTCGAGCGAGAGCTCCCAGAATTCCTTGAAGTCGGGATGGCTGAGCGTGAGCGGCGAGTGGGCGTGCTCGACTTCCGGCAGCGGGGCCTGGTGCACGTCCGGCGTGTCGGCCGTCGTGGCTGCGTCGATGTAGTGCGACAGGTCGCCGTCTTCCTTCAGATAGAACGGCTGCGTCGGATGGCAGCCGGTCAGGCCGATCATCAGCCCTACCAGCAGCAGATGCAGAGGGGAGGCGGTCCGGCGCATCGAATTCCCGTCCTTGGTTGGTGTGGCGGCGATTGCGTACTCCAATCGCGGCCGTCGGTCAGGCCCCCCTGACCGATTACCCTCGCCGGGCGGCGCAGGCGCACGCCCCAAGTCGGGAAATCAGCAGCGTTGATATCGACTGCCTCCCCGGTAAACTTTGACCAATCGATTTCTTTGGCGGGGATTTCTGGCAAATGGCGGGTTGCCCTCCCTCGCCAGAGTGCCCAAACCGACAATCGCTGCGAAGCCGCGGCGGCTGAACAAGGCGGGCAGAACCGGCACTGCCCAAATTAACGCGCGCCAGAGCGCCCCGCGCCATAGATTTCCAGTGCGGGGACCTGCTAGCTCCGCCTTGCTGCCATGCGCGTCGAATTCATCAATCCGTTCGTGAAGGCCACCGTCCAGGTCTTCCGCAGCCGGCTCGCCTGCGAGCTGGTGCGGCGGCAGCTGCTGCGCAAGACCGGCCGGCAGCCGCACCAGGAAGTCAGCGGCATCGTCGAGCTGTCGGGACAGGCGCACGGGGCGGTGGTCTTTGGTCTCAGCCGGCCGCTGGCGATGCACGTCACGCAGGTCCTGCGGCAGGCGTCGGTCGAGACGCTCAACGAGCAGGTGCAGGGGGCCGTGGTCGAGCTGGTGCAGCTGGTGGCCGCTGCCGCGCGGGTGGAACTCGCGCAGCTGGAGCTGCAAGTCGGCCCGCCGCGGGTGATCATTGGCCGCCATCACACGCTGCCGCTGGCCAGCGACGGCGATTCGCTGGACATCGTCTTCGAGAGCCCCTGGGGCATCATCGTCGTTGAAGTCGGCCTGTCGGCGAGCGAGCACGCCAGCCAGACGGCGGGCGCGGCCAGCGCCTCCTGACGATTTCTTAACGCGCGGCCGGCCGGTTTTGACGGCATCTTGATGCGCGTCCGGATAGCATTCCGCAGATACCTGCTGCGGAGGCTCGCACAATGGACGCTGTCTTTCTGGGAATCGTGGCCCTGCTCGCGGCCCTGACGGTCGGATTGATCGGGCTGTGCGGCGCCCTGGTGGGAGAACGCACATGATCTACGCGATTGCCGCCGCGCTGGCGGTGCTCTTGCTCGTTTACCTGACCGTCTCGCTCCTGAAGCCGGAGTGGTTCTGATGAGGATGGGCATTCTCCAACTCGTCGTGTACTTGGTGGTGCTCGTGCTGCTCGTCAAGCCGCTGGGCTGGTACATGGCCCGCGTCTATCAGGGACAGCCGTACGGGCTGGACCGCCTGCTGGGCTGGCTGGAGCGAGGACTGTATTGGCTGGCCGGCACGCGGCCGGATGCCGAGATGACCTGGCGGCAGTACGCGCTGGCGATGCTGCTGCTGAACCTGGTCGGCCTGGCGGCCGTGTATGGGTTGCAGCGGTTCCAGCACCTGCTGCCGCTCAACCCCGAGCAGCTCGGGGCCGTCACGCCCGATTCGTCGTTCAACACGGCCGTGAGCTTTGCCACGAACACGAACTGGCAGGGCTACGGCGGCGAGACGACGATGAGCTACCTGACGCAGATGCTCGGCCTGACGGTGCAGAACTTCGTCTCGGCGGCCGCCGGCATGGCGACGCTCGTGGCGCTGATCCGCGGCTTCACTCGCAAGGAAGCCAGCACGATCGGCAACTTCTGGGTCGATCTGACGCGGAGCACGCTCTACATCCTGCTGCCGCTGTCGCTGGTCCTGGCCATCGTGCTGGTCAGCCAGGGCGTGGTGCAGACCTTCTCGCCTCATGTCACGGCGACATTGATCGAGCCGACGACGGATGCGGACGGCAAGCCGGTCACCGAGCAGGCCATCGCCCTTGGCCCGGCCGCTTCGCAGATCGCGATCAAGCAGCTGGGCACCAACGGCGGCGGCTTCTTCAATGTGAACTCGGCCCATCCGCTGGAGAATCCGACGCCGCTCTCGAACTTTCTGGAGCTGCTGGCGATCCTGCTCATTCCCGCGGCCTTGTGCTACACGTTCGGCGAGATGGTCGGCGACCGCCGGCAAGGCTGGGCGCTGTTGGCCGTGATGCTGGTCCTGTTCGTGCCCTGCCTGGCGGTCTGCTACCTGTCGGAGCAGGGCGGCAATCCGCGGCTGACGGCTGCGGGCGTGGATCAGACGTCCGGAAGCCTGCAGGCCGGCGGCAACATGGAAGGCAAGGAGGTGCGGTTTGGGATCGCCAATTCGGCGCTGTGGGCGACGGCGACAACCGCGGCCTCCAACGGCAGCGTCAACTCGATGCACGACTCGTTCACGCCGCTGGGCGGCTTCGTGCCGATGTGGCTGATGCAGCTGGGCGAGGTGATCTTCGGCGGCGTCGGCAGCGGCCTGTATGGTTTGCTCGCCTTTGCCATCGTCGCGGTCTTCGTGGCGGGCCTGATGGTTGGCCGCACGCCGGAGTATCTGGGCAAGAAGATCGAAGCCTACGAAATGAAAATGGCTTCGCTCATCATCCTGATCCCCTGCGCCGTCGTGCTGATCGGCACGGCGGTCGCGGTTGTGACTCCTGAGGGCAAAGCGACGATCCTCAATCCGTCGGCCCACGGCTTCAGCGAAGTGCTGTACGCATTTTCCAGCGCGGGCAACAACAACGGCAGTGCCTTCGCCGGCCTGGGAGCCAACACCCCCTTCTACAACACGGCCCTCGGCATCGCGATGTTCGCGGCCCGCTATTGGCTGGCCGTGCCGATCCTGGCGATTGCCGGCTCGCTGGCCCGCAAGAGGATCGTGCCGGCCTCTAGCGGCACGCTCCCCACGCACACGCCGCTGTTCGTCGTGCTGCTGGCCAGCGTCGTCGTCATCGTCGGCGCACTGACGTTCCTGCCGGCGCTGGCCCTCGGGCCGATCGTCGAACACCTGCAGCTGTAGGGTGGGTCAAGGCCGCCGCGGCCTTAGACCCACGCGGCAAACTTGAACCCGCGTGGGTCTTCGCTCGCCAGGCTCGCTTGACCCACCCTACACAAGTGACCAATGACAAGTGACCAATGACCACCAGCAAACTCAGCCGACCCCTGTTCGACCCGCCGATAGTGAAGCGGGCGCTGTGGGAGGCGGTCGTCAAGCTCGATCCGCGGATTCAACTCCGCAACCCCGTGATGTTCGTGGTGCTCGTCGGCGCGGCGGCCACGCTGCTGCTGCTGGTCGAGCGTCTGGCCGCGGGCAGCGGCGAGTCGCCGTGGTTCGTGGCGGGCGTCAGCCTCTGGCTTTGGTTCACGGTGCTCTTCGCCAACTTCGCGGAAGCGATGGCCGAGGGCCGCGGCAAAGCCCAGGCCGACGCCCTGAAAGCCGCGCGGCAGAACGTGGCCGCCAAAAAGCTGCTCGCCGACGTCGGCTCTCCCAAGGTGCCGCTCGATTTCCAGTTCCTCGTCAAGCAGGGCGAGGCGACGTTTGTGCCCGCGCCCGATCTGCGGCAGGGCGACGTCGTGCTCGTCGAAGCCGGCGACCAGATCCCCGGCGACGGAGAGGTGATCGCGGGCGTGGCCTCGGTCGATGAAAGCACCATCACCGGCGAAAGCGCTCCGGTCATCCGCGAGAGCGGCGGCGACAAAAGCAGCGTCACCGGCGGCACCCGCGTGCTCAGCGACTGGCTGATCGTCCGCATCACCGCCAACCCCGGCGAGAGTTTCCTCGACCGGATGATCGGCCTGGTCGAAGGCGCCAAGCGCCAGAAGACCCCGAACGAAATCGCCCTCAGCATCCTGCTGTCCGGATTCACGATCATCTTCCTGCTCGTCTGCGCCACGCTGCTGCCCTATTCGCTGTTCAGCGTTGGCGAGGCGAAGAGGCTCGATCCAGGTTCCCTGGCCGC
>DASRJB010000596.1:0-4239 GCA_035649715.1 Pirellulaceae bacterium | reverse complement strand
TGGAATACGAGCGTGACCGCAGAGATGCCGAACTTCGATGTGCTGCGCAGCTCGGTCAGCTCGGGCAGTCCCGCCATCGCATTCTCAACGCGGTTGGTGACCAGCCGTTCGACCTCGATCGGCGACAGGCCCGGCGCTTCGGTCAGCACTTGCACCTGCGTGTTGGTCATGTCCGGCACCGCGTCGATCGGAATTTGCGTGGCGCTATACGCGCCGCCGATCGCCAGCAAGCAGAACAGCGCAATCACCAGGAAGCGGTTGTTGAGCGACAAATCGATGAGGGCGGTAAGCACGGGCGTCGAGTCAAGAGTCGGGAGTCGGAGTCATTCTTCTCGTTCGAGCAGCAGTTCCGATTTCAGGAAAAACGCCCCGCGATCGATTACGGCTTCGCCGGCTTTGAGGCCGGAGAGGATTTCGACGCGATCGCCAGCGTCGAGGCCGACCTCGACATCGACGCGCCGGTAGTTGCGCTCGCCCGCCGGGACAAATACGAACGGCTGATTCTCGTGCCGCATGATCGCGCCGGAGGGCACGACGAGCGCCGGCCGCGGCTTTTCCAACGGCACGAGCGCCCAGACGAACAAACCCGGCTTCAGTCGGCCGTCGGGATTGGGCAGATCGGCAACCAGCGGCACGCTGCGGGTTTCGGGAGAGACCTGATTGCCGACGAATCGAACTTTGGCGGGCAATTCCGTGTCGTTCAGGGCGGGAATGCGGATCCGGACTTCTCGTCCTGAGACAACGTCGAGCGAGGCCCAATCGCGTTCGTGAATTTCGCCGGAAACCCACAGGTTGGTCGTGTCGGCAAGTATGAATAACGGCGCACCGGCGGCGATGCGTGAAGCTGCAACGGCGTTGCGCTCTTCGACTCGCCCGGCGATCGGCGCGAGCAGCACCAGCTCGCTGAGCCTTGTGCGGTCGGCTGGCGGAGTCATGTCGGCCAGCGGGCCCAGCAGGTTCGCCAGGGCTTGCTGCGCGACGGCCAGCAGCCGCTCGGCCTGCTCGGCGGCGGCCTTAGCCTTGTCACGATCCAGAGCAGCGGCGAAGCGGGCCGTCTCGCACGCGGCGGAAAACTGGGCCGCGGCCACCTCGCGGTTGCTCCGCCGCTCGTCGAGCAGACGCTGGCTGAGCGTGCCCTTTTCGAGCGTGCCCGACAATGCGAGCGTCCGCTCGGCCAGCACGAGCTTGGAATAAGCCGCGACGACTTTCTCGCGATACTCGCCCAGCGTCAGCGCCGCGAGCGATGCTTCGAGCTCCTCGAGTTTTGGCTTCTGCTTGAGCAGCGCGAGCAGAGATTCGACGTTGGCTGCAATCTGCTCCGAAAACGTGAGCTGCTTTTTCGCCAACTCCAGGTCCGCCTGATGCCGCAGCACTTCGTCGCGGGCCAGGCCGACCTCCGGGCTGGAGATTTCGGCCAGCGGCTGTTGCTCGGAGACTTGCTGGCCGGGCTCGACGAGCACCTTGGTCACGACGCCGCTGACCGGAGCACTCACCGGCACTCGCCGCGTGGCGTCGTAGGCGATCGTGCCGGGAACCGGCCGCGTCGCCTGAATGGGCTCGCTGGCGGCCAGCGCCACGTGTAATCCCGCCGCGGCGAGCTTTTCTTCCGTCAGTTGCACGCTCGTCGGCGCGACAGCCGGCTCGACCGCCGTTTCGGCCGCAACCTGGCTGCCCTCCGGCAAGATTTCGATCCAGCCCAGCCGCAGCGCTATTAGCAGCACGAGGCCGCCCGCGACAATCGCGCCGCCGATGACAAAGTTGGAATAGCGGACAAGGCCCGGCCAGGTCGCAAGAAAGGAAGTGCGAGCGCTCATGGGAAAACGGCAGCCATTTCAGCGAGCGAAGGGAACACGCGGGCGGAATGCCCGCATCCGCAGCGCAAGGGCAGCGCAGAATAGCGCGACTAGATCACCAGCGACGCATAGAGCGCGCGCAGTTGCCGCCCGGAAATTGGGGGCGCAAGACAGTGAACGATGGGGCAATCGCTATCCGCCGCCACGATCTCGCCATTCAAAATCGGCGGCGGCAACTCCAGCAGCAGCCAGCTGGAATCGCTGGTGAGAAAAGCGGCGTCCAAAGGCTGAGCTACCAAGGCGCCGCGGCAGATGCAGCCCGATTCGTTCTCGCAGCCGTGCTCGATTGGCGCCTGGCGTGCGTAAATCAGGGCCGCCTGCCACTCCCAGGCACAATGCAGATTCGCACTTAGGATCAGTGCAACGGCCGCCAGGGTTGTCGTCCGGCGGCAGGTGGAGAGCGTCTGAACCATCGCCCGTCACAATAGCCAGCCCTCAGGTCGAACGCAAATCGCGGTCGGAATACGCACGCTGCCAAAATGACAAGCTATCAGCCGGGTGGTGAGAATTCGACTGACGAAGTGTTCTGCAAGTCGTTTGCCAGAAACAGGTTATGTCTCCAGTTTGCTGGCTTGGCACATCGCTTGCAATTCTGAGCGGCTCTACGCCCCAGACTGCCAGTTTGGTCGCTGACGGTTCGGACTTAACTCCGGCGCGACCCTTAAGCACACTTTCATCGGCAACAGGAGGATTCTCAAGCATGGCAAAGCAAATGGTCTTTGACGACGACTGCCGGCAGCCGCTCTTGGCCGGAGCGTCAAAGCTGGCCCGTGCGGTCCGCAGCACGCTTGGCCCCCGCGGCCGTAACGCGGTGCTCGACAAGGGCTGGGGCTCGCCGAAGGTGACGAAGGACGGCGTGACGGTCGCCGAAGACATCGAACTGGACGATCCCTTCGAAAATCTCGGGGCTCAGCTCGTCAAGGAAGCCGCCAGCAAGACCAACGAAGTGGCGGGCGACGGCACGACGACGGCAACGATCCTGGCCGAGGCGATTTTTCGCGAAGGGCTGAAGATGATCGCGTCGGGCTATGACCCGATGGCCCTCGGCCGCGGGATCGCGAAAGCCACCGACGCGGTCTGCGAGGAAGTCAACAAGCTTTCGACGCCGATCAGCGAGAAGAACAAGAAAGAGCTGGAACAGATCGCCACGATCGCCGGCAACAACGATCCGTCGATTGGTGAAGTGCTCGCCGACGCCTTCCTCAAGGTCGGCAAAGACGGCGTAATCACGCTCGAAGAGGGCAAGGGGAGCGAGACGACTGTCGAGGTCGTTGAAGGCATGCAGTTCGACCGCGGCTTCCTTTCGCCGCATTTCGTCACGAACCAGGACGACGTGAGCGTCGAGCTGGAGAACGCCTACATCCTGCTCTACGAGGAGAAGATTTCTTCGAACAAGAAGCTGATCCCGCTTTTGGAGGCGATCAGCAAGGCCAATAAGCCGCTGCTGATCGTCGCCGAAGACATCGAAGGCGAGGCCCTGGCGACGCTCGTCGTCAATAAAATGCGGGGGATTTTGCAGGTTTGTGCGGTGAAGGCCCCGGGCTACGGCGACCGCCGCAAGGCGATCATGGGCGACATCGGCGTACTCACGAAGGCCACGCCGATCTTCAAGGACCTGGGAATCGAGCTGGAGAGCGTCAAGCTGTCTGATCTGGGCCGGGCCAAGAAGATCAAGGTCACCTCGGAGGACACGATCATCATCGAAGGCGCGGGAAGCAAAGAGGATATCGCCGGCCGGGCCCAGCAAATTCGCGATGAAATCGAGCGGACTGACAGCGAGTACGACCGCGAGAAGCTGCAGGAGCGGCTGGCCAAGCTGGCCGGCGGCGTCGCCCAAATCAATTGCGGCGCGGCGACCGAAACCGAAATGAAGGAGCGCAAGTGGCTGCTCGAAGACGCCAAGAATGCCGTGCAGGCCGCGCTCGAGAGCGGCGTCGTTCCCGGCGGCGGCGTGGCCCTGATTCGCGCCGAGAAGGCGATCGACAAGCTCAAACTCGAAGGCGACGAAGGGGCCGGAGCGCGGATCATCAAGAACGTCCTCGATCAGCCGCTGCGGGCGATCGCCAACAACGCCGGCGTCGATGGCGCGGTCGTTGTCAACCGCGTCCGCCAGCTCAAGAGCAAGACCGAAGGCTACGACGCGGACAAGGACCTGTACGGCGACATGCTGAAGTTCGGCATCATCGACCCGGCCAAGGTCGTGACCGTCGCTCTGCAGAACGCCGCCAGCGTCGCCTCGCTGCTGCTGACCACCGAAGCCCTGGTCGCCGAGATTCCCAAGGAGAAGGACGACGAGGGCGGCCACCACGACCATCACGACCACGGCATGGGCGGGATGGGTGGCATGGGTGGAATGGGAGGCATGGAAGGGATGATGTAGGCAGGA
>DASRJB010000595.1:0-4232 GCA_035649715.1 Pirellulaceae bacterium | reverse complement strand
AAGACCAGACATGCCCAAACCCAACTCAAACGACGAGCTGCCAAGTGCTGACGCATGCCGCACCTCTGCCGAGTTCGCTTCCCTCAAACCTGCACCAAACACAACCAATTGTGGGTAGTTGCCGGTGCTAGCGTACTGAGCCGTTCTTCGTGCTGTCAATCCGCGGAAGTCAAATTCGGCAGATTGGGAGGTTTGGGTTGCAGCGGCTCGGGGCTCTACTTCGCCGGCGGCAGATACCCTAGAGCAACGAGAAACTTATCGAGTTCATCCAGCGTCTTCTGATAGTGCGTGCCGTCGCCTCGGCCGTAGTTGAAGAAGCCGTGGGCCTGGCCTTCGTAGCCGACGAGCCGGCACTGGTTGCCGGCGTCGGTCATGGCGTTGGCGAACAGCAGGGCGGTCTGGTAGGGCACGGTCGAGTCGGCCTTGCCGTGGAGGATAATCGTCGGCGGCATGCCGCGGTGGACGTGGTGAAAGGGCGAAAGCTCCTTCGGATCGGTGCCCATCTTGTCCCGGAAGGAACTGACTTTGGCCGCGTCGAGCTCGCGGATGCCGTCCACCGCCGCGAGCACGACCGCCGGATTGAATAGCGCCAGCGCATTGGGGACGCTGCTGACTGACGCGTCTTCACCGGCTTCATCGAAGCCCTTGAGGGCGGCGGTGCAGGCGGCAAGGTGTCCGCCCGCGGAGCCGCCGCCGGCGGCGATGCGACTGGGATCGATGCCCAGCCGCGCGGCGTTCTGGCGGATGTAGCGGACCGCGCTCTTGGCGTCGGCCACGCAACTGACCGCCTTGACCTGGTTGCGGCTGGCGACGCGATAGTCGGCGGTCATCGCCACCATCCCGCGGCCCGCCAGGTGCTTGCATTGCTGCTCGAATTGCTGGGGCGAGCCGCCCGTCCAGCCGCCGCCAAAGAAGAACACAATCGCCGGTGACTTGTCCTCCGGCTTGTGCCCTTCCGGTTCATAGATCCAGAGGTTGAGCTTCGTATCGCCGACCGTCTTGTAGGTCACGACCTTCGCCCCCGGCAAATCCGGCGGATACCTGCGGCCGGCTTTTTCCTGGCCGAGGGCGCTTGAAGCGAACGCGAGAAACGTGCAAGTCAAGACAGTGAGTGTGCGTCGCATGCAATACTCCTGGAGTATCTCGCTCCCCAGCTCCGCTTGGGAGCGGCGGGAGGCGGAAGCTCTGCTTCCTGCTTGAGAAGCGGAGCTTTGGTGTGTGGGTTCCCAAGCGGAGCTTGGGAACCAGAAATGCAATGCTCCCAAAAAGAGCGACTCGATTCCCAGCGTGAGCGATTTGTGTACATTGGTACGCTATTTGCTCTACAGTTTCAGTTGGCGCGGAGGGCTGCCATTTTGGCGCGCCGCGGCCTCGCGCAAAATCGCGAATGACCCGTCTCAAAGCCTAATATATAACTACTTATGGGCTTTTCGGCACCGCGTCACAAGTCACTGTCTGGCAAGGCCTTGTGGCGAAATCGGCGCGCCAGGGGCATGTTCAGGGCACCGATCCGGGGGAGGCCTACATTACGGCTATTTCTCCTTCCCAACCGGCTTGGGCACCTTCCACACTGGCCCTTCCTTCTGGACTTCCTGGTACTTGGCGACGAGCAGGTCGGAGAGCTCCTTGAGCTTGCCGGGTTCGGCAGCGGCAAGGTCGGTCTTCTGGCCGGGGTCGGTCTTGAGATTGTAGAGCTCGAACCCGCTCAGCTTCGCGGCCTTGATGATCTCGCAGTCGCCGTGAGCCAGGCCCGCGCCGGGCGGCAGCTGCGGGCCGTCCCACTTGCCGAGGATCACGTAGTCGCCGACGCGCAGCGCCGCCTTCGGCTCGCCGATCGAGCGGAAGTATTGCCAGTAGAGCGGCGTCGTCCGCACAATCGGCTGCCCGTCAAAGAGCGGCGTGAAGCTCGCCCCGTCCAGCGGCCGGCCTTCGGGCAGCTTCACTCCACCCAGCTCGCAGAATGTCGGCAGGAAATCGAGGCTGCACACCGGTTCGTCGATGGTCTGGCCGCCTTTGACTCGCGTCGGATAGCGGAGGATGCCCGGCACGCGGATGCCGCCTTCATAGAGGTGCAGCTTCATGCCCCTCAGCGCACCGGGCGAGCCGTGGCAGTGCTTGCCGCTAGCGTACCGCAGCAGCGTCTCCGGCCCGTTGTCGGAAGTGAAGAACACCAGCGTCCGCTCGGAGAGCTTCAACTCGTCGAGCTTGTCGAGCAGCCGGCCGATCGCCCGATCGACGTTGGCGACGTTGGCGTAGTACTCGGCTTCGCCCGGCTTCTTGGCGTCGGGATACTGGGCCACGAGGTCCGCGGGCGAGGCCACCGGCTCGTGCGTCTCGTGGTAGCAGACGTAGAGGAAGAACGGCTTGCCCTTGTCGCGCAGGTCGCTGAGCCAGCGGATTGCCTCCGCCGTCACCAGGTCGCACGAATAGCCCTGCTGATCGCCCAGCGGCGTGCCGTTGCGGACGAAGTTCCGCGGATTGGCGTGCGACGGGCCGGCGTTGTTCTGCGTGCTCATCCAGTGCTGAAATCCGTGGTCGCCGGGCTGCGGCTGATCGGCCTGATTGAATTTGCCGTTGAGGTGCCACTTGCCGATCTGGCAGGTCGCGTAGCCGGCCTGTTTGAGCAGCGTGGCGATCGTCACCTCGTTCGCGCCCAGGTGCATCGGGTGGTTGTTCGAGATCCAGTCGTAGATGCCGGCCCGACCCGGATTGCGGCCGGTGAGCAGCCCGGCCCGCGAGGGACTGCAGACCGGCGCGGCCGCGTAGCACTCGGTGAAGCGGATGCCTTCGGTCGCCAGCTTGTCGAGCCGCGGCGACTTGATTTGCGGATGGCCGTAGCAGCCGAGGTCGCCGTAGCCCAGGTCGTCGCAGAGCAAGACGACGAAGTTGGGCCGCTCCGCCGCCTCAGCAAGGGTTGCCAGCATCGCCAGGGCGATCGCCGCGCAGGAGGGCAAGCGGAACGGAGCCATCACGATTCTCCTTCGGCTGGTGCGGGCGGGCCGCCTGCCTCCGCGGAGAGTGGCCCTAAACTCTGTTCGAGGTGCTGGTCGTACAGCTTGCCGCAGGCTTCGACCACGGCGCACTGCGACGGCGTGACGATGCCGTTGGTCACCAGGGCCCGCGCCTTTTCCGAGGCCTTGCCTTCCTTGTCCACCACGACGTCCACGGCGCAGATCGTGAGGAAACGGCCGTATTCGCAGCGCGGGCAGCGGGCCAGGTCCAACCGTACGTACTGCATCGCCCCTGGCGGGGCGGGCGGAAACTCGGCCAGCGCGGGCAATTCGCCAGCGAGGACCTTTTCCCAGGCGGGCTCGCTGCCGTTGCCCGACAGGCGGGCGACGCCGCGCTGCGACTCGGTCCAGACCTGGCAGGTCTCGCAAAATGGCCGGTCGGAATTGAGCAGCGAGACGACCACCGACAGTCCGAGCACGATACAGGTTTCGATGACCCAGATGCCGACGAGGAGCCAGCCCGTGAGGTTGCCCGCGTTTTCGGAAATTCCCCAGGAACCCTTGTCGAACAACCTCAGGGCCAGATCGAGGATGCCCCAGGGCATAAAGGCGTAGAGCCCGATCTGCGCGACCCGATCGAAGCCTGCCACGGCCCACCAATACGCGCCCCAATAGACGTACAGGCCGAACAGCCCGACGAAGAGACCGATCGCGCCGACGATGATGTTGTTGCGGACTTTGCCCCACTCGGCCGTCTTCGCGACGATAAAGCCCAGGCCAGCGCCGAAGGCCAGCGTGATCACAATGTTGAGATAGGGATAGGGGATGTAGCGGAACGAATAGGCGTAGATGAATCCAAACGGCACGGCCGCCGCCATGCCGGCAAACAGCGTGGCGAACACTCCGTGCGGCGGGGCCCAACCCGAATGCGAATAGGTTTTCATAGCTGGCTATTGCGGCGACTTCGCTTTTTGTTTCCCGCCGGTTTTGGCCTTGGCCGCGCCCGGCGCGGGGAACTTCCAGTTCTCGTGCGGCACATAGGCCGAGTCCATTTTAGTCGTCAGCTGGGCGACAAGCTGCCGTTGCTCAGCGGCCAGGTCGCGCTCCTCGCCGATGTCCTGGGCCAGGTTGTAGAGCCGCTCGGACGAGCTCAGCGGCTGCTGGACCAGCTTCCAATCGCCCGCACGGATCGCCCGTCCGCCGCCGCGCTCGTAGAAGGTCCAATACAGAAAGTCGTGCTGCTTTTGCTGGCTGGAATTGCCGCGGAGCGTGGGCACCATG
>DASRJB010000594.1:0-3547 GCA_035649715.1 Pirellulaceae bacterium | reverse complement strand
CCGGCGTCGGGCGTGAGCGAAGCGACGCAGGCGGCCCGCTATGCCGCGATCGCCGAGCTGAACCGCCGCCACCTGGCCGAGCGCGGCCGCGACGACGCCCTGGAGAGCCGGCTGCGGAGCTACGAGCTGGCGGCGCGGATGCAGCTGTCGATTCCCGAGGCGACGGACCTGGCCCAGGAAACGGCGGCAACGCACGCGCTGTACGGCACGGACCAGAAGGACTCGGCCGATTTCGGCCGCGGCTGCCTGCTGGCCCGGCGGCTGATCGAGCGGGGCGTGCGGTTCGTGCAGCTCTGGAGCGGCGCGGCGTTCGGCACCGAGGTCCACTGGGACGCCCACGGCAGCGTGCCTACCAATCACCGCCGCGAATCGGCCAAGATCGACCGGCCCGTCGCGGGCCTGCTCTGCGACCTGCGGCAGCGCGGCCTCCTGGATGACACGCTGGTGATCTTCAATACCGAGTTCGGCCGCACGCCCTATGCCGAGAGCGCCGGCGACAAGGCGGGCCCCGGCCGCGACCACAACGCCGACGCCTTCAGCGTCTGGCTGGCCGGCGCGGGGCTCAAGCACGGCCTGGCCTACGGCACGTCCGACGACATCGGCTGGAAGGCCGCCGAGAACCCGGTGGACGTCCACGACTTCCACGCCACGATCCTGCACCTCTTGGGCATCGACCACACGCGGCTGACGTTCTATCACAACGGCATTCGCCGCCGCCTGACGAACGTGCACGGTCGCGTGCTGAAGGACATCCTGGCGTGATTCTCAGCCGCCGGGCTTTTTCAGCGCGAGGCTGTGCAGGATGAGCACGCTGCCGACGGAGACGCAGGCCCAGCCGATCCAGGGCGGGAGCTTCAGGCGGTGCTTGTGGACGGGGGCCTGAGCGGCGAAGAGCGTGGGCACGTCGCTGGCGCTGGCGACCTGTTGCCCTTTCAACTGCTGCATCCGCTGGGCCAGGAACTGCGTCGTCCGCTCGTTGAGTACGAACGTATCGACCAGCCGCAACTGAATGCCGAGCAGGACCACGACCAGCCCGGCCATGAAGAACTGATTGCGGTTGAAATCCATCGACGCCTCGGGCAAGCGGCAGCGGAAAAAAAGCCGGCGCTGTTATCGGAGTATCGAATTGCGTCAGGGGCGTGCTGCAACAACCGTCCAATAGCACGGAATGGCGCGGTTGCGCGATAGCTAGCGTCTTGGGGCGCTGCGACCGTGGAATTTGCCGTTGACCTCATCCGGCAGCCGCGCCTACCATCCCGCCCCGCTGCGGAGTGCCACGCGCGCCAAGTGCGCGCGAGATTTTTTGGCAATCTGTGCGGATTGTGTGGAATGCGCCGGTATTTCCGGCCGACAAGGAAAATGAGAGCGCCGCCCCCGCGGCGAGCTTGGCCCAGCAATCAGCAGAATGGAATCTACCTCGGCCCACGGCCGGCGGCTTTTGTCAAGGATCTAGCCATGCGAGTCTCGTTTACTCGTTCGTTGTTCCTCGGTACGGTCTGCGTGAGCCTGATGGCGTGCGCCGGCGGCTGCCGGTCGGGCGGCACGGGCTGGACGACGCCGAGCTGGATGAATTGGAGCAATTGGACCGGCGGCGGCAGCACCACGGCGCCCTCCACCTCGCTGTCCCAGAACACCAGGCCGGGCATGGGAGTTGCCAAGCCCTCGACGCAGGTCTCGCCGCAGGCCACGGCCAGCGTCGCCGCAGGAACGGGCGGCACGGGCGCGGCCGGCGGCTATCCGGGCGGCTACACCGGCGCGACGAATCCGCGGTACACGACCACCACGAGCCCGCCGCCGTCGTATGGCGCCGGGACTTCCGGCTACGGCGCTGCCCCGGCATCGGCCTATCAGCAGGCCAGCACCTCCGGGCAGGTGCAGCCGACGGTCGGCTATCAGACCGGGCCGTACAGCATGACCAGCGCGGCCGCTCCGCAGAACCCATATGCCCAGAGCGGCTACGGCCAGAACAACGCGGCGGCCGGCTCGACTGGCGGCTCGACCTGGTCGGCGCCGGCTGCAGCTCAGCCTGCCGCTGCCCCAGCGAACAACTACGGCGCGAGTGCTTACACGGCCGATCAGCGCGGCATGTACGGCGCTCAGGAAGCCAGCCCCTATGCCAGCGACCCCTCGCGGCAAGGCTATTCGACCGGGCAGCCGGCCTATGGCCAGCAGCCTGCTGCGGCGCCGTCGGCCGCCACGGGACCGTGGCAGAACTACACGCAGCCAGCTGGCGGCTATCAGAGCAGCGCCCAGCCGGCGGGTGCAGCGGGCACGGCGGCCTATGATCCGTCGGCGGCGGCCGCCTATGCGGCTGCTGCTGCAGCAGCCGCGAGCCAGCCGGCGGCCACGACCGCCGCGGCGAGCGGCTATCCGGCGGTTCCGGCCGCACTGGCGACCGACGCCAGCAGCTTCAAGCCCGGCAGCACGGGCGGCTATGGCGTGCAGAACGCCGCCTACCAGCAGCAGCCGGCCACCGCCCAGACCTACGGCAATACCTATCAGCGGTAGCCCGCTATTTGTTCTAAAGCCGCGACCAGTGGTCGCGGTCTACCAGTGCACCGCGACCACTGGTCGCGGCTTTGGGCGACGCTGGCAGCGTCGCCTACGGCGGATTACAGGTTCCGCAGAAATTCGATCGCCTGCTGGATGTCGGCCCGCGGCGATGTGCTTTGATGGCGGGCGACGGTGATGTAGCCGCGGTACTGCTGCTCTTCCAGCGCCGCGAGAATCTCCGGCAGCTCGGCGTTGCCCTGGCCCAGCGGCACTTCCATGCCGCGGCCTAGCGCCAAGTCGCGGGTCGCGTCGATGGCGTGCAGGTGCAGCACGTGCGGCGCAAGCGCCGCGATTGCCTCGCGCGGAGAGAAGCCGTTCAGAATGAGCCCGGCTGGATTGAAATCGACGCCGATCGATCCGGGCGGCAGGCGGGCGATCAGGCCGGCCAGATCCGCGCCGCTCTCCGTGCCGGTCTCGGCGGACAGCATGGCCCCGACGCGCTGCCCGTAGCGGCCGAGGTCGGCCAGCGCTTGGACGAGCGTATTGAACGCCGGCGAATCGGGCTCGGCGGGGACGCGGCCGACGTGGTTGACCAGCACATTCGTCCCCAGGTCGTAAGCCAGCTTCATCGCCCGCCGCGTAGCGTCGAGCCGGACGTCGAGATCTTCGAGGACGTGGTAGCCGCGGCGGGTGCGGAAGGCGACCGCACTAACCCGCAAATTCAGATCGTCCAGCATCTTCCGCACCTGCCGCACGCCAGTGTGCGAGAGCTCCTCGGGCCGCAGCTGCGTGCGGGCGTCGATTTCCACCGCCTCCACGCCCAGCTCGCGAGCCGTAAGCAAGGCTTGCCTGAGCGGCGATTGCAGGCTGGCCAGCTCGACGCCGAGACGAATCTGAAGCACTAGCCCCTCCCGGGAAATCTCAAGAACCAAAGAACCAAATTAGCAGAGTGCGTATCCTTCGGTTCTTCGGTTCTTCGGTTCTTTGGTTCTTTGGTTCTTTGGTTCTTTGGTTCTTTGGTTCTTATGTATCTGCCCCTCATTTTATCGCTCCT
>DASRJB010000593.1:0-4993 GCA_035649715.1 Pirellulaceae bacterium | reverse complement strand
CTTCGGCTCGTCCCTTTTTGTTTTCGTACGAGAAGAACCCCTTGCCCGATTTCTGGCCGAGGCGGCCTTGCTTGACGAGCGACGGCACCAGCGGCGAGGCGACGACACGGTCGGGAAACGCCTGGTACATCACCATGCCGGCGTACATCGCCGTGTCGAGGCCCACGAGGTCGTAGAGCGTGATCGGACCCATCGGCATGCCGAACGCCGTCGCCGCGCGGTCGATCTCCTTGATCGAGGCTCCGTCGCTTAGCAGCTCGATCGCTTCGTTCATGTAAGGAAAGAGCAGCCGGTTCACCAGGAAGCCCGGCCCGTCGTTGACGACGATCGGCGATTTGCCGATCCGCTTGGCATAGGCCACGGCGGTGGCGATCGTCTCATCGCTGGTCTTCGCCCCTCGAATCACCTCGACCAGCTTCATTCGCCGCACGGGGTTGAAGAAGTGAATCCCGCAGAACCGCTCGGGCCGCTTGAGCCCCTCGGCCAGCCGCGTGATTGGAATCGTGGAGGTGTTGCTCGCCAGCAGTGCGTCGGGCCTGAGGAGCGGCTCCAGCCGGGCATAGAGCTGCTTCTTGGCGTCGGGGTTCTCGATGATCGCCTCGACCACGAGGTCGCGTTTTGCAATCTCCTCGTCACTATGGGTGACCGAGAGCAGCGGCGCGAGCTTGAGCGCCTTGCTGGGGTCCGTGCCTTTCAATTTGCGGTTGTAGGCTGCTTCCTCCAGCAGCTGCTTCGCGCCGCGGGCCAGCGCTTCGGTATTCGCATCGGTCAGCGCGACGGGCAGCTCGCTCTTGAGCGCCGCCCCGGCAATCCCGCTGCCCATGATGCCGCTGCCGATCACCCCGACGCTCTTGATGTTCGCGGCATTGACGCCTGTCTTGTCGAGGCCCGTGTCGCGCTTGTTCCGGTCCGTGAGGAAAAAGACGTTGATCAGGGCCGCATTCACCGGCGAGCCAAACAGCTCGGCCATTCCGGCGGCTTCCTTTTCGAGGGCCTCCTCCGCCGGCTGCTGGCAGGTCTCCAGCATCAACTCCAGGGCGGCCAGCGGCGCCGGATAGTGGCCCTTCGTCTCATTCTGGATCATGGCCGAGGCGGTCGCGCCAAGGAAACCCAACTCGGTCGGGTTCACTTCCATCGGCTGCCGCCAGCGCTCGCGGTCCTTCAGGTACTGGCCCGATTGCTTCTCCGCTCGAATCACGCGAATGGCCGCGTCCAGCAGCTTCTCGGCCGGCACGACGTCGCTGGCCAGTCCCATCGTCAGCGCGGCACGGCTATCGACATTCTCGGTGGTCGTGATCATCTCCAAGGCGTTCGCCAGGCCGACGATGCGCGGCGCGCGGACCGTGCCGCCCCAGCCGGGATAGAGCCCCAGCTTGACCTCGGGAAAGCCGTACTCGGTCTTGGGATTGTCCGACATCACGCGGCGGTCGCACCAGATCGACAGCTCCGCCCCGCCGCCGACGCAGACGCCGTCGATCGCCGCCACGGTGACCATGTTCAGCTGCGACAGCCGCTGAAAGAGCTGCTGCCCGCGGCGGCCCATGGCCACGACTTCGCTCTTGGGCGCTCCGAGCGACGCCAAAAACTCGCGAATGTCCGCCCCGGCGATGAACGTGCCCGGCTTGCCCGAGCGGATCACCAGGCCTGCCAGGTCGCGCCGCGGCTGCAGCTGGTCCAGGATCGCCGCCAGCTCCTGAAGTACCGACCGCGACAGAATGTTGGCCCCTTTACCCGGCAGGTCGAACGTGACCAGGGCAATGTCGGGCTCGGGGAACGAAAGAGTCAGGGCGCTAGGCATTCATTGCATTCCATGAGAGGCGGAGCCAGGCTGCGTGCATGCTACCGCGTGCGCTACCGTGCTGGAAGCGAGGCTGCGCCGCGAGGCGCTCCGTGCCGGCGGCGATAGCAGACCAGGGCGACGGCTGCGCCGAGCCCTCCGGCCAGCCAGGCGCACAGCCAATGTGCGGTCCGGCAAAACAGCTCCGCAGGGGTGAGCGCGTGCGGCAGCCGATTTGGGGCTGTCAGCAGGCTGCGAACCAGCGCGTAGCTGGCGTTGGAATTCACGTTCACCGTCGTTTGCAAGGGCCAGCCGACCGACGCCACCAGGCCCCCGTCCGGAACGAAGGCCAGCTGCAACTCGACGCTATTGGATTCCGGCAGCCACCGCTGCTGAGCCGCGAGAATCGCCCGCGAGGTAATCAGGTCCGGCCCGACGCGCTCGCCGAGCCACGGGCAAAACACCAGCAACAAGTAAGTCGAGGCAAACAGCAGCCAGCCGGCGGCCGCGGCCTGCGAGGCTCCGCGCTGCACGAGGGCCCGCAGCACCTGATAGATGAATGCCAGGGCCGTCAGGCTGACGACGGCCGTCAGCCAGTCGACGCTGGGCTTGACCAAGGCCGCACAAGCCAGGCCTGCAAACGCCGTAATGACCAGCAGCGTGAGCAGCGAGAACTTCATCGTGCCGCCTCCGCGAACGGGCTGCCCCCGCTGCTGGTCCGCTGCTGCCGGCGGACCATCCAGCGGGCGGCGAAGCCGCCGATCGCCGCCGCGCACCACGCGAACAGCCAGTGCCCAATCGCCACACTCGGCGTTACGGCGCTAGCGCTGGCAGGCATTCGCGCCGTGGTCCAGAGGTTGTTCGGCGGAAAGGACAGGGTGTTGCTCAAATTGTTCGAATAGATCGTCGAGAGCGGCACTTCCTGATAAGCAACCTGCGGCTGCTCGCGACCCAGCAGATGCGTGTCGATCGTGACGAGGGCCCGCGTGGTGAGCAGCCAGGGGCCGACGTTCGATTGAAACCAGGGCCCACAGGCCAGCAGCACATAGATGAAGCTGGCCGCCAAAGCGCCGAGGGGAAAGGCGCGATCCTTTGGCGGCGCGTAAACGGTCCAGAGCACGCCCGTGAGCCAGCAGCCGATCGAGAGCGTTGCCAGCCCGCTGAGCACCCAGTCGTTGGCGTAGGTAATCGAGAGAACCGCGATCGCCACCAGGCCGACGGCAATCGCCACATACAGCAGCCGGCGATCGATCTGCCACATAGTTCGTCTCCGCTGGCGCTCGCCCCAAGTCCGATTACAATTCTCGCATTACGTCCGACAAATCACTAGCCGGGAGCAAACCTGCTCCCGGTGAATTGCGGATCGACGTGGTCCCCGGCTTGGGGACCAGGTTCGGTCCGGGCTAAGGACACGTTCACTTGTACGACCTGCTATTCACTGGCGGCACAGTTATTGACGGGACGGGCTCGCCGCGGGTTTCCGCCGATGTGGCGGTTTCGGGCGATCGGATCGCCGCGATCGGCCCTCTGAGCGGCGCGGACGCCCGGCGAACGATCGACTGCCGCGGCCTCGTTGTCGCGCCTGGCTTCATCGATGTCCACAACCACAGCGACGGCTGGATGGTCAAGGAGCCGCACCAGACCTGGAAGACCAGCCAGGGCTTCACGACCGAAGTGCTGATGGCCGACGGGATCAGCTACGCCCCGGTCGATGAGCAGAACTGGCGGCAGTGGATCTATTACCTGCGGTCGCTCAACGGCCTGTCCTTGGCCGATTATCGCGGCTGGAAGTCGCTCGGCGATTACCTGTCGCTGATCGATGGGCGGAACGTTCAGAACTGCGCGGCGCATGTGCCCTACGCCAACGTCCGCGTGCTGGCCTGCGGGTTTGGCCGCAACATCCCGCCCGACGACGTGCAGCTGCGCGAGATCAAGGCTCGCATCCGCCAGGGGATGGAAGATGGCGCGGTCGGCCTCTCGACGGGCCTGGATTACGTCAACCAGTGCCACGCGATGACCGACGAAATCGCGGCCGCGTGCACTGCGGTGGTCCCTTACGGCGGGCTCTACGTCACGCACGTGCGCTACAAGATCGGCCTTCTGCCCGCCCTCCGCGAAGCCGTCGAGATCGGCCGCCGGTCTGGCGTGAAGGTGCACATCTCGCACCTCAAGGGCTCGAGCGAACAGGAAGTGCAGGAGGTGCTGGCCTTCATCGACAACGAGGCCCGGCGGCAGGTCGATTTCTCGTTCGAGGTGTACCCGTACCAGCGCGGCTCGACGATGCTCAACTACCTGCTGCCCTACGAGGTCTGGGCCGACGGGCCGCTGGGCGTCTTGGCGAAGCTCGACCGGCCGGAAATCCGTAGCCGATTTCGCGCGGCGCTCGATGCGTTCGGCGTGCCGCTTTCTCAAATGACGATCGCCTGGACGGCGATGCCCGGCGGGGAATCGCTGCTCGGCATGCCGCTCGACGAATTCGTCCGCCAGCGCGGCAAGGAGCCGCACGAGGCGCTGATCGATCTGCTCATCGACTCGAATCTCGGCACGCTGCTCGTCGCCGGCCCGCCCACGGACCACCTGGTAGAACCGCTGGTGCAGCACGACCTGGCGATCCTGGGCAGCGACGGCATCTATCAGCCAGGCGGCCACGTGCATCCGCGGGTCTATGGCTCCGCGGCCCGCTGGCTAGGACCTTTCGTTCGCGACCGGAAGCTGTTCTCGCTGGAAACGGCCGTGCACAAGCTCAGCGGCCAGTCGGCCGCGCGGTATGGCCTGGCCGATCGCGGCGTCATCCGCCAGGACGCCTTCGCTGACCTGGTCGTCTTCGACCCGGCAACGATCGCCGACCGCGCCACGTACGAAAACCCGCGCCAGACGAGCACGGGCGTTTCCACGGTCGCCGTCAACGGCCAGGTGATCGTCGAGAACGGCCAGCCCTCCGCGCTGCCGGCTGGGCCACTCAGCGGGCGTTTTCTCCGCCATCAACTGAAGTGACATCGCGCGCCCCCATGCGCGATCCCCGCACCAGGTAGATCACGAACGAAGTCAGGCCGGCGAACTTGAACTGCGGATCGACGTAGTGCTCGATCACGTAAAACGCGAAGTAGTACGCGCGGCAGAAGCACCAGATGCAGATGGCTAACAGCAGGGCGACCTTGAGCGTCGGCGCTTCGGCTTCGAGCAGCGCCGCCGCGGTCAGGCCCGCGACCAGGAACA
>DASRJB010000592.1:0-2365 GCA_035649715.1 Pirellulaceae bacterium | reverse complement strand
CATCAAAGAGCTGACGGAAGGCGCGGAAGATAAGGCGGCGCTGCGCGGCAAGCTGCACCAGGCGGCACTGGCCCTGGCGGCGGAAGCGGAATTCGGCTCACAGCACGGCGCGGTGCCGGTCGCGGCGGGGGAGATCGAAGCAGGGCGAAAGCTGATCGCTGGTGAGTTGGGTTGCACGGACTGTCATCGCTTTCACGATGCGGGCGAGCTGGGGAACGCGCCGGACCTTACCGGCTATGGCTCTCGGGCCTGGCTGGCGAAGATGATCGCCAATCCTCAAGGCGAGCGGTTTTATGCCGGCGACCGCAACGACCGGATGCCAGCATTTGCCGCGGATCCGCAGCAGCCCAAGCACAATCTGCTTGGCCCGCAGGAGCTGGACCTCGTCGTGGCTTGGCTGCGCGGCGAGTGGCACGAGCCGGAGAGACTGGCTGCCGACGATTCCGCCAAGGCGACGGCGGAAGCGGCTCGCAAGTGACGCGGGGGCAAGCGGCACTCTCGTCACAGAGCGGGCCGCGCCGACGGAGGTACTTTTGCGCGCCGGTTTGTCAGCTTAAGCGTGATCCAGAGCAGTAAGGCGAGTACCAGCCCCGCCCCGAGCACCGGCAGCAGCAGCGCTACGAGAGTCGTGACCAGCGACAGGATCAGCTCGCCGGTCGATACCAGAAAATTCGCCAGACCCCCGGTGGTGACGGTGGAAGTGCCGCGGAGCGTGACCGTCGCCGCCTGGATCAGGCCGGCAATGCCGCCGCCGGCAATCGCCGCCAGCGACCACCGCCATAGCGGCGGCAGATCGGTCACGACCGAGGCCGTGGCCAGCGTGCCGGCAATCACTGCCGCCGGCGTGGCGATCGAGTCCAGAGCGTTGTCGATCCAAGGGACGTAGTAGGCGGCAATCTCCAGCACGGTCGCGGTCGCCAGGCAGGCGACCGCGGGCCACGAGCCGACCCATTCCCAGCCAGCCGCCGGCTGCACGTAGCCGCTCATCGCCGCCACGCTCAGTCCGAGCAGCGGCACAAACACACGAAAGCCGCACGCAGCACTCAGCCCCAGGCCGAGGCAGATCGAGATGACGATGTCGAGGGTGGGCTGGTCGATTGTGGGCATCAGTCGTAGGACGGACTTCCTAGTCCGTCGCATGAACGGCCTTGGAAGGCCGTCCTACAAAATTCACTTCGCTGCTTTTCGGCCGGGCTTTCGCGCCCGGGACTTCTTCCGGGAAAACAGCGGCAGTTCTTCCATTCTATTCGCCCCTGCCGCCCGCTTCTTGCCGCCGACCGTAACTCCCTTGCCGTTGGCACGATGCGACTTGCCGTTGCCGTTGGGCTTGGCCAGCTTGTCGGCCAGCCGCTTGCCGGCCCGCGTGGCCGGGGCGCTCATCGTCGGCTCGGGCGCGCCGACGAGCGGATCACCCGGCTGAATAAATCTCAACCGTTCTTCCCCCTGGGCGACGTATTCGGGCGACAGATCGAAGCCGACGTAATTCCGCGCGAGCTTCTTGGCCACGGCCAGCGTCGTGCCGCTGCCGGAAAACGGATCGAGGACCGTTTCCCCTGCGTGCGAGCAGAGGCGGATGATCCGACCCAGAAGCTGCTCCGGCATCTGGCAGCCGTGGAAGCCGGCCCGCTCCTTGAACGTGCCGGCGACTCGCGGGAAGTACCACGTGTCCTCGTCCGCCTGGAAGGATCCGGCCAGGTCCTGCGGCCGCAGAATCCACGTGTCGTCCGGCAGCCGGCCGACCGGATTGGCCCGCGCGTCGGCATACACGAGCTGCCGCGCCGACGGGATGCGGTTTTCCAACTCCTCGCTGCGGAATGTGAACTTCCGCGGGTCCTTGACGAAGTGAAACAGGTGGGCGTGCGAGCGGGTAAATTTCGACTTGCAGTTCACGCCAAATGTGTAGTACCAGACCACCCAGCTCCGGCAATGGAAGCCGATGTCCTGTGACAGCAGCTTCAGCTCGGCGGCATATTCGTCGCCGATGGCGAGCCAGAAAGTCCCATCGGGTTTGAGGACGCGATACACGGCGGCGATCCACTGCCGCGACCAGTCGAGGTAGTGCTCGTGCTCCTTTTTGTCGTCGTAGACGTCGTACTCGTAGCCGATGTTGAATGGCGGATCGGCGAACGCCAGGTCAATGCAGCCCTCCGGCAGTCCGTTCATCCCCGCGATGCAATCACCCTGATGAATTTGGCCCAGCATTCCCTGCAACATGACTTCCTCCTCCAAGATGCCCCTCAATATATCGTCGCACGTCCTAAAGCGCAAGTTGCAATCAGCCTCCAACCGCCGCTGGATGGATCGCCTCCGGCCAGCCACAATAGAAGCCAGGAGGAAGATCGTGATGGTTCGACCGCTTTGGATT
>DASRJB010000591.1:0-3581 GCA_035649715.1 Pirellulaceae bacterium | reverse complement strand
GACCGCCCACGACGGCAATGAAGCCGCGCTGCTGCAAATTCTGGCGGAGTGGCGTTCGGCCGATTCCTACGCCGCGCGCATCCAGACACTCCGCACCGGCGCGGGCGGACTGCCGATCCTGGACGCGACGACCGTGCTGGACGATGCCGCCCGCGACCTGCTCGTCGGCGAGGCCGGCCAGGAGTGTTTCTTCGCCGGCCCAGCCGACCTGCTGCCCGGCAGGCAGGCCGCCGAGCAACTGAATTGACGCAGCGGCGCAGGATAGAATGCGACCGTGAGCAGGCGCGTTCATGACGACGACGCCGGGCAGGGCCCGCGGCCAGCAGCCCTGCTCGGCGGCATCTACAGCAACTACCTGGCCCTGGAGGCCGCGCTGGCCGACATCCGCCGGCGCGGCGTGCGGGACGTCTACTGCCTCGGCGACCTGGGCGCTTTTGGCCCACATCCCGACCGCGCGATCGAACTGCTGCGCGAGCACGGCGTGGCCTGCGTCCGCGGCAACTACGACGACTCGATCGGCCGCGAACTGGCCGATTGCCAATGCGGCTACACGGACCCCCGCGACAACCACTTCGCTCAGATCAGCTACGACTACACGCTGGCGAATACGTCGCCTGCTAACCGCGCGTGGCTGCGCGAGCTGCCGGCCGAAATTCGCCTGGAGCTAGGCGGCCGGCGAGTGCTGCTCTGCCACGGCGGCCCGCGGCGGATGAACGAATTCCTCTGGGAATCGACCAGCTCGACGCATTTCCTGTCGGCCCTCTGCGAACAATACGCGGCCGATGTCATCTGTACGACGCACACCGGCCTGAAGTGGCAGCGAGAACTGCCCGGCGGAAAGCTCTTCCTCAACGTCGGCGTGCTTGGCCGCCCGGAAAACGACGGCCAAACCAGCGTCTGGTACACGCTGCTGTCGGCCTCAAGCGGCGCCCACCGCGCCGAATTCATCCCCGTCGCCTACGACCACGAGCGCCTCGCCGCCGAAATGCGGGCCGAGCGCCTGCCGGAAGAGTTCGCCCTAACCATCCTCACCGGCTGGTGGACAACCTGCCTGGAGGTGCTGCCTGCAAAGGAACGGCGGCGCGGCAGGTTCTGATAAAGTTGCACCACTCGCACATCGGAACGCCACAGAGGGCGTTCCCTACGGCGCGGCTCACCTCTGATAGATCGGCAAATACGCCTTGTCGAGCTGGAGCATGATCAGGTTGCAACTCGTGGGATAGATCGGGCCAAAGTTGCCCTGCCACGAGCCGTCGTTCAGCTGCTCCTTGACGATGTGGGAATAGAGCTTGTCGCGGAACGGCTCCCACTCCTTGTTCCCCTGCCGGTACATGACCTGCGAAAAATAGAGATACGTGTAGTGCCAGTGGCCGAACGAATTGGGCCCTTCGCTCAGGTTCTGCAGCGTCTTCTTGCAATACTCGAGCATCTCCGGCACGTGCTTGCTGTCGTAGTCGCCCGCGTTATAGAGGGCGGCGAGGGCCGCCGCAGTGATTGCCGGCCGCGAGCTGCCGCGGTTCCGCGAGCTGTACGAAATCCCGCCGTCGGGGTTCTTGCAGCCGTAAATGTATTCTTTGGCCTTGTTGATCACGTCGCCCGGGACGACGATGCCGCCGTTGCGGCAGCCGCGAAGCCCCTGCACCTGCGTAATGGTGGTCGAGCCTTCGTCGAAGTTATTGCCGTCCTTCGCGCTGATGTAGCCCCAGCCGCCAGAGGGCGTCTGGGCCTTGCCGCTGAAGTCGCAGGCCTTCTCGAGCGCGGTGACCAGCTCGTCGCGGCGCTCCTCGTCTTCCTCTTCGCCGAGGACCTGCGAGAGGAATAGCATCGAGAAGCCGTGGCCGTAGGTGTAGCGGTTGTCGGAGGCCGGATCGCCGATCAGCCCGTTGGGCCGCAGCTTGCCGAGCAGGTAGTCGACCGTCTTGCGGATGTGCTTGGCGTACGGCCCCTGGATTGTCGTCGAGCCGCTTCCGATCAGCGCCGTGCCGGCCAGTGCGGTCATCGCCGTCGGATAGCCTCCCGCCGTCCAGTGGCCCAGCGACGACTGCGTCTTGGCCACCCACTTCAGGCCCTTCTCGATCGCCGCCTCGACCTTCGGATCCGCCTTCGCGGCCTCGGCCCGCCGGCAGAGGCCGGCCACGACGGCCCCGCTCGCCAGTGCTCCCAGCGTCTGTAAACTGCGGCGGCGATTCATCAAGGGCGTCATCGGGCGTGTATCCTTTCCGGCATTCCAGCGGCCATTCAATTATTCGCCAGCATTCGAGCAGCCGCAACCGCAATTGCCGGCTGCTGCCCGAACGTGAGTCGCCCGAAGGCTGACCGTGGTTCAAACCACTTGGGCCGCAAGGTGACCGCCCCACTCCCGCCGCAACTCGTTAGCAGGCCGCCGGTTAGAGTTCAGTTGGACGGCGGGTCCGCCAGCGGCAATGGCTCAGGCGGATCAAAAAACGACGACAATTGCTGCACGTAGACGGGCTGTATCTCGTCAAAGATGATTTCTAGTTGCTGCATCTTCGCCAGTTCCGCGCGCCGGGCCTGCTCCGCCTTCCACGCAGCGTACTTTAACCAGGCCACGCCCAAGAGCGGCGGCAGGATGGCCAGCAGGATCAAGAGGGTGCGCAGTTTGTAGCGGAACATGCGATTGCGTTTCCGTCACGGCTTCGGTGGTTCGGAGGGAGGGACAGTCCCTTGCACGTCCTCCAAAGTGTAAGGCAAGCCAGTCTCTTGCACGTAAGTCCTGACTTCGATGACCCAGCCCTGGCGGCGCTGGAGCTCGTCTTGCTTCGCCTTCCACGCGGCATACTTCAGCCACGCCACGCCCAAGAGCGGCGGCAGAACGGCCAGCAGGATCAACAGCGTGCGGAGTTTGTAGCGGAGGGTCATGGCTGTTACGGCGGCAGCGGTTTGTCGGCCAGGCTCCAGTCCACGTCCGGTGTGATCGGCCCGTAATCGATGTAACTGGAGCCGGGAGCGCCACTGGATACGACCGTGCCCGTAGTGCTGGACGTCAGGCTTTGGTACAGCTGAGCATTCCTCAGGGCCGCCTGCAACGCTTCGGCGTGCGACCGGATCGCCGCCGCCCGCGCTTCGCCCAGCCGCTGGACTTCTCTGCGGTCCAGCCACCAGCCCACGGCCAGCGCGACCAGCGCCGTCAGCCACAGCACGTCACGAATCGAGAAGCGGACCATGGGCGGTTCCTAGTTACGCGGCACTTCGGAGAAGTGCACAAAGAGCTGAACGACCTTCAACCAGATGATCCCACACGAGACCCAGAAAATCGCGAAAATCGCAGCGAACACCAGACCCAGGAAAACAGCCGGGTGTTCCCACAGCCATGCGATCGGCCGCGCCAAAAGCGGCGGCCCAACGGCCAGCGCGATGAGCAGCGTGCGGAGTCTGTATCGCATGGCGATTACGAACTGGACCAGAACCGCAAGTATAGTTCCAGCAGCTGGCTGAAGAACGGAACGTGGCGATAGAGCCATCCGACCGGGGCGTACAAGCGGAAAAACGTTTCGCGCGACAGCAGGCCGCTGTCGCGGAGCCAGACTGCCGGGCCCGTCGAAAGCAAGTACAGCGACACC